>JBDTLH010000369.1:0-29621 GCA_039934875.1 Acidobacteriaceae bacterium
TCAACGTAACATGGGCGCCACCGAAGCCGATTGCTCCTTCGATATCGACGGAGCCATCTACACCCTCAAACAATACGCCAAATGGGGTCAGCAACTAGACGGTAAGTTATTGAAAGAAGGCAACTTAGTCCCACTCTCCAAAACCGAAGTATTCATGGCGCAGCACTTCCAAAAGCCCCTTGAAGGGGTCGCCATCTTCATCAATGCCTTCAATTTCCCTGCCTGGGGCCTGTGGGAGAAGGCCGCACCCGCCCTCCTCTCAGGCGTCGCCGTGCTGGTAAAGCCTGCCACACCAACAGCTTGGCTCACCCAGCGCATGGTCGAAGACGTCGTTAAGGGCAACATTTTGCCCGTCGGTGCGCTCTCCATCGTCTGCGGTCCCGCCCGTGATCTGCTCGACCATGTGCGCGAAAACGACGTCGTCTCCTTCACCGGATCAGCCCAAACAGCCACCTCTATCAAGCAGAATCTAAACGTCTTACATAACTCTGTCCGGGTCAATATCGAAGCCGACAGCCTCAACTCCGCCATCCTCGGACCAGACCTCCCCGGCACCCCTCCCTTCGATCTGCTGGTTAAAGAAGTAGTCCGCGAAATGACCGGAAAAGCTGGGCAAAAATGCACTGCCATTCGCAGAATCATCGCCCCTCGCCGGCATTCGCGCGCACTCGCCGAAGCCGTCTCAGGAAAACTCGCGCAAATCAAAGTGGGCGATCCCCGTAACCCCGACGTCAAGTGCGGGCCGCTGGTCAACAAAGCCCAGCAGAATGAAGCACTTAAAGGGATCAAAGCCCTCGCCGCCGAAGCTGAAACTGTCTTCGGCAACGACCCAAAGTTCCAGCCGCTGGATGCCGATGACCGCGTCGCCTGCTTCCTCCAACCGACACTGCTTTATTGCGAACATCCCCTCAAGTCGAAACTGGTCAATGAGTTAGAGGTTTTCGGTCCGGTAGCCACCATTCTGCCCTACGATTCGACTGCCGAAGCGATAGAAATTGTCCGTCGTGGAGGGGGCTCGCTGGTCGCCTCCATCTTCTCCGATGTTATTGATTTCAAACGAGATGTAACTATCGGGATCGCCAGCACACATGGTCGAATTATGGTCGTGGATAGCTCCGTCGGCGCACAGCACACCGGCCACGGCAACGTCATGCCCAACTGCCTCCACGGAGGGCCCGGCCGCGCCGGTGGGGGGGAGGAGCTCGCCGGGCTCCGCGCTCTCGCCCTCTATCATCGCCGCTTCGTCGTCCAGGGCCCGCCCGAGCTGCTCGATGCACTCTCCACAGACGCTGGCGATGCTGGCCTTCTATGGCAATAACCAACTTTGAATCAGAGACATAGCTCGCATGACAGGTCCCGCGAAAGCCCGCCGCAACTCCCTCTGGACTCCGCTTTCCGAGCCCCTGTTTCGCGGTTTCTGGACCGTCGCTGTCATCTCCTATGTGGGCACCTGGATGCAGAACGTCGGCGCGGGCTGGTTGATGACCTCCCTGACAAGCTCCCCGATCCTGATCGGACTAGTGCAGGCGGCCATGAGCTTGCCGGTATTCCTGGTCGCCCTCCCCGCCGGTGCGCTGGCCGACATAGTAGATCGTCGCACACTGCTGATCTGCACCCAAATGTCGCTGGTGGTCATCTCCGCAACCCTGGGCGTTCTCACGCTGTTGGGACTGGTGGGCCCTCCCATCCTGCTCGGATTCACGTTCTTGCTGGGCATTGGCACGGTCATCAATGATCCTGCGTGGCAGGCAATCACCCTGGAGATCGTATCTCCGCCGCAATTGGCGCCTGCTGTCGCGGTATGCTCCGCCGCCTTCAATCTGGCGCGCGCGGTCGGACCTGCGCTGGGCGGTCTGATTATCGCCCTGGCTGGTACCGGTACGGCATTTCTTATCAATAGCGCCTCTTTTCTGGGCGTTATCGTCTTTCTGTACCGCTGGAAGCGGCAGCCGGTGCAGCCATTGGTCGCCAAAGAGCATGTGCTGGGCGCGATGCGCTCGGGAATGCTCTACCTGCGTAAAGACCCCGCGATGCGCGCCGTCCTGCTGCGCACCGGTATCTTCAGCGTCGCCGCCAGTGCGCTGTGGTCCATGCTCCCCTTGATAGCCCGAAGCTTTGGATCCTTAGGCTACGGCTCCATGCTCTCCTGCTTCGGCGTCGGCGCGCTCTGCGGCGCATCCGCGCTGGCACGACTGCGTTATCGGCTCTCGGCCGATGCCATGATTGCCGCAGGCACCGTCTCCTTTGCGGTTGCGACCTTTTTTCTCGGACGGCTGCATTCGCTACCCCTGCTTTGCGGCTTCCTCTTTTTTGCGGGATTGGGATGGATCGTGGTGGTCGCAAACCTGAATGTAGCGACGCAAACCATCTCGCCCTCATGGGTGCGCGCCCGCGCCCTCTCCATGTATGTGCTGGTACTGCAAGGGGGATTGGCGGCGGGCAGTGTACTTTGGGGCGTGATCGCCTACCACTCAAGCATTTACACCGCCCTCGCCATCGCCGCAGCCATACTGGCTCTTGGATTAGCCGCGGCCCGAGCTTATCCCGTCCGCATACCGCAATTGCACGCCGAGCCTCCCGTGACAACGCTCTAAGCCAAGGGCCAGAGGTCAGAGGTAAGGAGGCAGACATCAGAGTCACGTCGGGGGCTGGGTGCCGCTTTAGTATCTGACTCTTTTCTTGCTGTCCCTTAGAATGCAATCAGGAGTTCCCTTGACACCTGACAATTTCAACTCCGCAACGGTCTGTGTCCACGCCGGGGAAGCGCAGATGCGCGATTCCGGCTCACCCCTTGCTACTCCCATCGTTCAGACCTCCGTGTTTACGACCGATGTCTCCACTCTCAAGCGGCTCGCCGCCGGGGAATCTTCGGCGTACATGTACACCCGCTATGCCAATCCCACGACGCGCGCAGCCGAAGAAAAGATCGCCGCCCTCGAATCCACGCCGGAGTTGCGCGGTATTGACTGCCTGGTGACCGCCAGCGGCCAGGCCGCCACCCTCTGCGCCATCCTGGGTACCTGCCGCGCGGGAGATAAGATAGTCGCCATGCAGGACCTCTACGGGGGCACCCTGAAGCTCTTCTCTGAAGTTTGCGAACGCTTTGCTATTTCGATCCAACTCGTCCCGTTCTCAGACCTCGCCCATTTCGACCGGTATCTCTCAGCAAATACGAAGCTCGTCGTGCTCGAATCTCCCACTAATCCGACCCTGCGTTGCCCTGATCTGCGGGCCCTCACCGACGCCGCTCATCGAGCGGGCGCCCTCGTCCTGGTGGACAACACCTTCGCCACCCCCGTTCTACAGCAGCCGCTCTCGCTGGGCGCAGATATGGTGATGCACTCCGCCACTAAGTATCTCGGCGGACACAGCGACCTCACCGCCGGGGCGCTCTGCGGCAGCAAGTCTCTTATCGACTCCTGCCGCCGCATGAACCTGCTGATGGGAGCCACCCTCGACCCACACGCCTCGTATCTACTGGTGCGCGGCATGAAGACCCTAGATCTGCGGATGGAGCGTGCTTCCGCGAACGCCCGTGGTCTGGCGCAAGCTCTCTCCGCCCATAGTGGGGTTGCCCGCGTGTACTATCCCGAAATCTCGCCCCGCTCTGGTCACGCGCCGGCGCTAAACCAAATGAAATCAGGGGGCGCCATGCTCTCCCTCGAGCTCTCAGGCGGCGGCTCCGCGGCAGAACGGTTTATCGAGCGTCTAAAGCTGTGGGTGCTGGCGACCAGCCTTGGGGGCGTGGAATCAACCGTCTCGTATCCCGTTCTCTCCTCCCACGTGGGACTCGATTCCATGTGGCCCGCGCTCGGCATTACCCCCGGGCTGGTACGCCTCTCTGTCGGGATCGAATCCCATGATGATTTATTGGCAGATCTGGAACAGGCGCTCGCTTCATGATGATCAAGAACTCGCATATTCGCAAAAAGAGACAAGGGACAGCTCTGTCCCACATCTCTTATCCGTTATCGCTCCGTTTTTGTCCGTTATCCCTGCTGTTGCTTACCTTCGTCTCCTGCGGTCCCAAACAGCCCGTTTCAAAAGCCAAGACGATTCCCGCTCCGCAAGCCATGGCTCCAACGATCCATCCGCCAACTCCCGCACCCGCCAAAACGCCCTCGGCGGCTCCGAAAACAGCTCCGGAGCGGGATACCGTCGCCCTCCAGATCTCCCGCGCCGACGGTGAATACCAGCGGGGTGAGGCCAATTACAACTCCGGACATCTGGAGGCCGCCAAGCTAAACTTCGATAATGCGGTGAACATGCTCCTCTCGGGACCGATCTCCCCCAAATCCGACCCTCGCCTGATGCAGGAATTCGAAAAGATCGTCCAGCAAGTTAACCGGCTCGAAATGGCGGCGCTGCAGCAAGGGGATGGATTCAGCGAACAAAACAGCGTCCCGGCGCCGATTATAGAACTTAACGAGATGACCTTCCCGGTTGATCCCAATGTCAAGGCGGCAGCGCAAGCGGAACTCGCCGTCACCACCTCCGATCTGCCGCTAGTCATTAACGACTATGTAGCCGGCTTCCTCAGCTTTTTCTCGACCCCCAAGGGACACAGCACCATCGAGCGCGCCCTGGTGCGTGCTGGAAAATACCGTCCCATGGTGGAGCGCATCCTGCGGGAAGAGGGCGTCCCTCAGGACATCATTTATCTCGCCCAAGCTGAGTCCGGATTCCAGCCCACCGCGCTCAACCCCTCGGGCGCACGCGGCATGTGGCAGCTCATGCCTGCCCGTGGCGGCGAATATGGCCTGCGCCACACATGGTGGATCGACGAGCGCGAGGACCCCGAGAAATCCACCCGCGCGGCTGCGCGGCATCTGCACGATCTTTACAAGCAGTTCGGAGACTGGTACCTCGCCATGGCCGCCTATGATTCGGGCCCGGGCAACGTGCAATATGCGGTGGAAAAGACGGGATACGCCGATTTTTGGGAGCTCTACAGGCGCAACGTGCTCCCGGGGGAGACCAAGAACTACGTTCCTATTATCATCGCGATGACCATTGCGGCTAAAAATCCCCAACAATACGGTCTCAGCGATATAGTCCCTGAGCTTCCTCTCGAAATCGAAAGCGTCAAAGTAGATTATCCGGTCGATCTCCGCCTCGTCGCCGAGTGTGCCGACGTGACCTTACAGAAGCTCCAGGACCTCAACCCGAGCCTGCTTCGCCTCACCACGCCCAAGGACACCAGCTTCGATCTTCATCTGCCGGTGGGCAGCAAAGACCGTTACCTGGCCGCGATCAGTCTGATCCCCGTAGATAAGCGTGTGAGTTGGCGATACCACCCCTTGGAGCCCGGAGACACCCTGGGTACGCTTGCCCGCAAGTACCACACGTCATCGCGGGCGATCGCCGAAGCGAATAACCTCGATAACGAAGACGCGCCGCTGCGTCAGGCAAAACTCATCATCCCCATCACTGCCAGCCGCGCGGTCGCGGACGGCTCTTTCAACTTTTCCAAGACACCCACCCATTACTCCGTCCGGCGGGGAGACACCGTGCTTTCTATTGCCGATCGCTTCGGAGTCCCCGCCGAGCGAGTCCGCCACTGGAATAACCTGCACGGGAACTCCGTGAAAGCGGGACGCCGTCTCGCTATCTTTCTTCCGCGCACAGAGCTCGAAGGAACCGCTCCCCGGGCCAGAAAACGCAGTCGCAAGAGTCCTGCGCGCGGGACCACCAAGTCTTCCGCCCGGCAAGTTGCAAACAGTAAGGCGAAGAAAAGAGTTCACAGCGCCGCGCAGGCTGATAGATAGCCTCCGGCCATTCGGAGAGTTCGAATCCAATGGTTATCAGAGTCTCCTTAGAATGGTTTTGCCGAGACCGATAGCAGTCAATGAACTGTTATGCTTCGGTTCATACCTCCTGATGTCGGAACCCTCCACACCGCTGATGCGGCAATACGTCGCGATCAAGAAGCAACATCCCGACGCGCTGCTCTTCTTCCGTCTTGGCGACTTCTATGAGCTCTTCTTTGAGGATGCCATCACTGCCGCCCGGGAGCTAGAGATCACCCTCACCTCACGCAACAAGGAGAGCGCACAGTCGGTTCCCATGTGTGGGGTACCGTATCATTCCGCGGAAGGATATCTGTCAAAGCTGCTGCGCAAGGGCTTTCGCGTGGCTATCTGCGAGCAGATGGAAGCGCCTTCGGCGGCGAAGAAGCTGGTGCGGCGCGAGGTCACGCGCGTACTGACGCCGGGGACAGCAATCGATTCTGCGCTGGCAGGGGAGCAGAACAACTTTCTGGCAGCGGTGGCGCGCTCCGACTCCCGCTCTGATTCGCAGACGATCGGATTGGCGGCGCTAGACCTCTCCACCGGAGAGTTCCGCGCTACCGAATTCAGCGGACCCGATGCGGAGCGAAGGATACACGAGGAGTTGCAGCAGTTGCGCCCACGTGAGTTGCTGGTCGCCTCCGCGATGCCGCTCTTTGATCAGCTAGAACAGGATGAACGGGTTTTGCCCGGCTGCACCTGGACTGCGCTCGACGATTGGGTATTCGCGCCGGACTATGCGCTGCCCTTGCTGGAGAACCAGTTCGGCGTGCTCTCGCTCGAAGGCTTCGGCCTGAGCGGACGCGCGGCGGCATCCTGCGCGGCGGGCAGCGTGCTGCATTACATCCGCAATACCCAGCAAGGGACGCTGGCGCACATCGACCGCATCGGTTTCTATGAGCGGCAGGATTGTCTCGCACTGGACGCCGTCACCGTTCGGAACCTGGAGTTGATCGAGCCGCTGTTCACCGGATCAGGCGATAGCTCGACCCTTTACCGCACCCTTGATGCGTGCATCACGCCCATGGGCAAGCGCTTGCTGCGAGCGTGGATCGTACGCCCCGCCATCGATCGCGAGATGATCGCCGCGCGCCAGCATGCCGTGGCCGCGCTGCTCGCCGACATGATCCAACGTGAGGAGGTGCGTGCGTCTCTATCCGGAGTGCTCGATCTCGAGCGCCTGCTCAGCCGAGTCACGCTTGAGAGTGCGAACCCGCGCGATCTGCTGGCCCTGGCGCAATCAATTGCCAGGCTGCCTCACGTACGCCGCGCCATCTCGCAGGTGAGCAGCCCCTCGAAGCGGCTGCCAGCTCTGCATGACCTGATCGACGAACTTGACGATGTGCGCGGCCGCATCGAAGCTATGGTCAATGCCGAGCCGCCCGTCACGCTGCAGGATGGCGGCGTAATCCGTGACGGGGCTGACACTCAGCTTGACGAATTGCGCGGTCTGAATCGCAATGGTAAACAATACATTGCGCAGATCGAAGAGCGCGAGCGGGCGCGCACCGGGATCGGTTCACTAAAGATCAAATTCAACAGTGTATTTGGCTACTACCTTGAGATCACCAAATCGAACTTGCGGCAGGTCCCCGCGGATTACGAGCGCAAGCAAACACTGGTGAATGCCGAGCGCTACACCACTCCCGAGTTGAAAGAGTATGAGACCAAGGTGCTGGACGCGCAGGAGCGGATTGTCGAGATCGAGCGGCGGCTTTTCGCGGAGCTGCGCTCGTCGGTAGCGGCGGAGGCGAAGCGGATTCGCCGGACATCGCTTGCCATTGCCGAGGTGGACGTGCTTACCTGCTTTGCGCATCTCGCGGCATCCCGTAACTATTGCCGTCCAGAGCTGTTAGAAGATGTTGAAGGAATCATTGAAATCGTGGAGGGACGCCATCCCGTAGTTGAGGCGCAGCAGGATGCAGTGACGCGCTTCGTTGCGAACAATTTATTTCTGAATGAGACAACGGACCAGATCCTGCTGCTGACCGGCCCCAACATGGGGGGCAAGAGCACCTATTTGCGACAGGCGGCGTTGATCCAGATTATGGCGCAGATGGGGTCGTATGTTCCGGCGAAGGCAGCGCGACTGGTGACTGTGGACCGCATCTTCACCCGCATTGGAGCCAGCGATAACTTGGCGCGCGGGCGCTCGACGTTTATGGTTGAAATGACGGAGACGGCTGCAATTCTGAACCTCGCGACCAGCCGCTCCCTAGTGCTGCTCGATGAGATGGGCAGAGGCACCGCGACCTATGACGGATTGGCGCTGGCTTGGGCTGTGATCGAATTCTTGCACGCGAATACCCGCGCTAAGACGCTCTTCGCCACGCATTATCATGAGCTCACCGCGCTGGCCGGAGACTTCGAGCGGGTGAAGAACCTGCGCGTCAGCGTGAAGGAGACGCCACAGGGGATCGTCTTCCTGCGCAAGGTAGAAGCAGGCGCAGCGGACCGCAGCTATGGCATCGAAGTCGCGAAGCTTGCCGGGCTTCCGCCGGAGGTGATCGCGCGTGCTCGTGAGGTGCTGAAGGTGCACGAGCGGCAGGAGCACAAGATAGAGAAAAGTTTGGCGCAGGATATGGCGCGCGAAAGCCTGACCCAGCTTACGATCTTTACCCCGCTTTCACAGCAGATCGTGGACCGCCTGCGAGAGACCGATCTCGACACGCTTTCGCCGCTTCAGGCATTAAACTTATTGAACGAACTTAAATCACAAATAGACTGAAATGAAAGCCAACCAACTAACGCTTCGCCATCAAGTCGGACAGCTTCTGATCTTTGGTTTCGATGGAACCGAGCCCTCGAAATCTTTAGACACTATGCTGCGCACCCTGCAGCCGGCGGGAACCATCCTGTTTGCGCGTAATATCGAGAGCGCGCAACAGACTTATACGTTGAATGCGCACATCCATCAGTCGCAGCACATCGCTCCGTTTCTGTGTGTTGATCTTGAGGGGGGCACGGTGGACCGTCTGCGCAATATCATCGCGCACGCGCCTGATGTCGCCAGCATTGCAAAGGCCGGCGACAAGGAATTGTTCAAGCGCCATGGTCGCGTGATCGGCGAAGAAGTGCGCGCTCTGGGCTTCAACGTGGACTTCGCACCCGTGCTCGATCTAGGATACGAGGCTTCGCAAAAGGTGCTGACCTCGCGCACGGCGTCTGCTGATGCCAAGAAGGTGATCGAGTATGCGCGATCTTTTCTCGAGGGCCTTTTGGCGGCAAAGGTACTGGGTTCGGGCAAGCACTTTCCTGGCCTGGGAGAGGGCAATCTCGATTCGCACAACGGCATGCCGGTGATTGATAAGGCGTTCAAGCGTTTATGGAAAGAGGACTTGCTTCCCTATCGCGAGTTGCGCAAGCGGCTCCCGTTTGTGATGGTAGCGCATGCAGCCTATCCGGCAGTCACGAAGGACGAACTGCCGGCGTCGCTTTCCTCGAAGTGGATGCGTGACATTCTGCGCAAGAAGATCGGATATGAAGGCCTGATTGTCTCCGATGATCTGGAGATGGGGGGAGCGCTCGTACATGGCCCGATTGAGGATATTTCGGTGGAGACGTTGCGCGCGGGCGCAGACATGTTTCTCATCTGCCACAACGAGGATTTCATCTGGCGCTCCTATGAGGCGGTACTTCGCGCAGCGGAGAAAGACCGCCGGTTCGCGTCGCAGATCGAAGGGTCGTGCAATCGCGTTTTGAGGCTCAAAGGAAAAGCCAGAGATTTCGATACCGTGGCAAAGGCTCCCAATGAGAGCACGTTGGCCAAGTTGCGTACCCAGGTGGAAAAGCTGCGCGCTGAAGTGGTGAACGACCTCCCGATGTGACAGCGAAACAATGATTGTAGCGGGCGTGATGAGCGGCACAAGCGTAGATGGCATTGATGTCGCAGTGGTACGCATTGAGGGGCGGCCTCCTGCGATACGTTTTCGCCTGGTTCACCACTACGCCGTTTCTTATCCGGCGGCTTTGCGGAGCGCAGTTTTAGCGGCGACAGCAGCGGCGAAGGCAAGTGTGCCCGATTTGGCGCGACTCAACGTGAGGCTCTCTCGAGCGTATGCGGACGCGGTTATCGCGGCCTGCGCGCAGGCGGATATCGAGCGCGCTGATCTGATTGGCTGCCACGGTCAGACCATTTATCACCAGGGATTCGCGGCGCGGTATTTGGGCAAGCGACTTGCGACGACCTGGCAACTCGGAGACGGCAGTTGGATCGCCGCAAAAACGGGAATGCCGGTCGTCAGCGATTTCAGGCCGGCGGATATGGCCGCGGGAGGCAAAGGAGCGCCGCTGGTCCCGTTCTTCGATTTTCTTGCTTACGTACATTCTAAGCGGCAGCGCGTGGTCCTCAATATAGGCGGCATCGCCAACATGACCGTTCTGCCGCCGCACGCAACGCCGGAACAGGTCTTCGCGTTCGATACCGGCCCCGGCAATATGGTGATCGACGCCTGTATTGCAGCGCTTACAAAAGGCAAACGCAACTATGATGCTGTGGGCAAGCTTGCCGCCAGAGGCCACGCGGATACAGTCATCGTGGCAGAGTTGATGCGGGGCCGCTATTTCAGAGCAAAGCCACCGAAGTCAGCGGGGCGCGAGGAATTTGGGCAGGAGTTCGCCAATGCATTGCTCAAGAGAATGACGCACGCCCGTCCCGAGGACATCGTAGCAACGGCAACCGCTTTTACCGTTGAATCAATCGCCTTTTCAATCGAGAAGTTTGCGCCAAGCGTGGAAAACCCCGGATCAGCCGACGTAATTGCTTCAGGTGGAGGCACACGAAACCGCACGCTAATGCTTCTATTGGCAGAACGCACGAAGCGCCTGGGCTACAGACTCAAGACCACTGACGATTTTGGACTGCCCTCGCAGGCCAAAGAAGCCGTGGCATTTGCCGTGCTCGCTTATGAGACGTGGCATCGTCGTCCCTCGAACTTGCCGAGCGCTACGGGCGCGACGCATCCTGCGATCCTCGGCAAGATCAGTTATGTTTAAGGCCATTCCCGGGATGGTTGCCGGCACTCTGCTGCTGTTCAGCCTTCTTTCTTGTGCCGCGCGCCCCGATCCGAATACGGTGGTGATGATTATCGAGAGCAGCCCCACCAACCTTGATCCACGCATTGGAACGGATTCGCAGTCGGAGCGTATCGGGGATTTGATCTTCGATTCGCTGGTCCATCGCGATGATCACTTCCAGATGCAGCCCTGGCTTGCGCAGTCATGGGACATAGCGCCAAACGGACTCACTTACACCTTTCATCTTCGCGGCGGCGTTCGCTTTCACGATGGAAGCCCGCTTACCTCGCGGGATGTGAAGTGGACCTTCGACTCGGTGCTCAACGGCACTGTCATCAGCGTAAAGAAGAGCACTTATAGCTCCGTCGTTTCAATCGAAGCGCCCGACGCCCGCACGGCGGTGTTCCGTCTTAAGCAACCGGACGCGACACTGCTCTTCAACCTAAGCAATGGTTCGATGGGCATCGTTCCCTATGGCGCTAACCGCGGCTTCGCAAGCAAGCTGATCGGTTCGGGGCCGTTTGAATTTGTCTCCCAGGCGCAGGATGACTATGTTCTGTTGGAGGCAAACAACGATTATTGGGCGGGCGCGCCGCGTGTTCATCGCGTCCGTTTCGCCGTAATACCCGATGCAACAACACGCATACTGGAACTGCGAAAGGGGTCAGCCGACATCGAGTTGAACGCCATTACTTCCGATATGGTGGAGGCGGTGCGACACAGTGACTCCGATAGGCTCGTGGTGGAGCAGACACCCGGCACGACTTACCAGTATGTTGCGCTGAACCTTCGCGATCCCGTGCTACAGGACGTGCGCGTGCGCCAGGCGCTCGCTTATGGCATCGACGTGCAGCCGATCATTCATTATCTGATGCGCGATCTGGCGCGTCCCGCCAACAGCATATTGCCGCCGCAACACTGGGCGTATGATGGCGCGGTCGCGAGCTATGGATATGACCCGGCGAAGTCGAGGGCGCTGCTTGAAGCGGCGGGATACCCTGCGGATGCGAAGACGGGTGTGCGGCTGCGTCTGACGATGAAGACCTCCACCGAGGAGAGTGGACGGCTGCTCGCGGCCATCATGCAGGAACAGTTGCGCAAGGTGGGAGTTGAGCTTGAGATCCGCAGCTACGAATTTGCTACCTTCTACTCCGACGTGACTAAGGGTTCTTACCAGCTCTATTCGCTGCGCTGGGTGGGCGGCAGTAATCAGGACCCTGACATCTTCGATTACGTGCTTGACAGCGCGCGCATGCCTCCCGATGGAGCGAACCGCAGTTACTACTCGAATCCAAGAGTCGATGCACTACTGCAAGCGGCGAGAACCACCGTGGACCAACCCAGCCGCCGCGCGGACTACGCTCGAGTGCAACAAATCGCATCCCATGACGTGCCTTACATCAGCCTTTGGTACATGGATAATGTGGTCGTGCATACCCGGCGAGTGGGCAATCTGAAGATTCCAGTGTCTGGCAATTTCGAGTTTCTGCGCGATATCAAGGTCGAGCAATAACTCCGTGTTTTCCTGAGGAAATGCACATCTCCGCCCCGCTACAATAACAGCAGCGCTCGCCTATGTCTGAGTTTGTACATCTTCACCTGCACACCGACTACTCGCTGCTTGATGGCGCCTGCGACGTAGAAAAGCTTGTATCGCGCGTTGCCTCCATAGGGCAGGGCTCGGTCGCGATGACCGACCACGGCAATATCTTCGGCGCGGTGCATTTCTACAACGCAGCGAAGGAGAGGGGCATCAAGCCGATCATTGGCTGTGAGCTCTACGTCTGCAAGAACGAAGACCACCGAGAGAGACCAGAAGGGCAGGGCGAAAACTACAACCACCTGCTGGTGCTGGCGGAGAATGAAGAGGGCTACCGCAATCTCGTCAAGATCACGTCGGAAGCCTCGCTAAATGGGATGTATTACAAGCCGCGCATCAGCAAGAAGTATCTTGCCGAACACGCGAAGGGGCTGATTGGGCTCTCTGGCTGCCTCGCGGGAGAGCTCTGCGAGAACCTGATGTCCGGCAGATATGATGGGGCGCGCAGATCGGCGGCGCATTATCAGGAGATATTCGGCAACGGAAATTTTTTTCTGGAGATACAAGACCAGGGGCTTGCCGAGGAGAAGCGTATTCACTCCGATCTTTACAAGCTGGAGGCGGACCTGGGTATCCCGCTGGTCGCCACCAACGATTCCCATTATCTCTGCGAAGATGATGCCCATGCGCACGAGGTCCTGCTGGCGGTGCAGACCGCCTCCTCAATCCACGATCCTAACCGTTTCAAGTTCGATAGCGACCAGTTCTTTGTCAAGAGCGCGGAAGAAATGGAACACCTCTTCCGCCACTCGCCGGAAGTGGTCAAGCGCACGCTCGCCATAGCCGAGCGCTGCAACTTGAAGATCGAGAAGGTTAAGAACCCGTTTCCGGAGTTTGCGGTTCCCGATGGCTACTCCATCGACAGCTACTTCGATCACATTTGCCGCGAGGGATACAAGAAGCGCCTCTTAACGCTGAACACGATGAAGGATGCAGGCCTGCTGCGCAAGACCATCAGCGAATACGAACAGCGCCTCGCGCGTGAGATCGAATGCATTAAGCAGATGAAGTTCTCCGGGTACTTCTTGATTGTGTGGGACTTCATCCGCTACGCACGGGAAAACAAAATTCCCGTCGGTCCCGGCCGGGGCTCCGCCGCCGGGTCTCTGGTTGGGTATGTGATGGAGATCACCAACATCGATCCCCTTCAATCGGAGTTGCTTTTTGAGCGGTTCCTGAATCCCGAACGCGTCTCTATGCCCGATATTGACGTGGACTTCTGCATGAACCGGCGCGGCGAAGTGATCGATTATGTTACCCGCAAATATGGGCGAGAGCAGGTGGCGCAGATCATCACCTTCGGCACCATGGCGGCGCGAGCGGCGATCAAAGATGTCGGACGTGCGCTCGATATGCCTTACGGTGACGTGGACCGGGTGGCAAAACTCATTCCCACCACGATCGGCATCACCATCGAACAGGCGCTTCTCGATTCGCCGCCGCTGCAAGAGATCTACGACTCTAATACGCAGGTCAAGGAACTGATTGACACGGCAAGACGCCTCGAAGGGTTGGTGCGCAATTCGGGCGTCCACGCGGCGGGAGTCGTGATCTCTCCCCAGCGACTGACCGATCTGGTCCCGCTGCACAAGACCAAAAACGATGAAATCGTAACCGCCTACGACATGAAAGCAATCGAGAAGATGGGGCTGCTCAAGATGGACTTTCTTGGGCTCACAACGCTGACCATCCTTGACGATGCGCTCAAAATGATCGCTGCGCGGCATGGTCCGATCGATCTCGATGCGGTTCCGCTCACAGATGCGGCGACTTATGAAAGGGTCTTTCATACGGCGTTGACTTCCGGCATCTTCCAGTTTGAATCTAGCGGCATGCGCGACGTGCTGCGCCGCTATAAACCGAGCGTGATCGAAGACCTGACCGCATTGAATGCGCTCTTCCGTCCGGGGCCAATTCAGGGCGGCATGATTGACGACTTCATCGAGCGCAAGTGGGGGAGGCGCAAGGTCGAATACGAACTTCCGGAGCTTGAGCCTCTGCTCAAAGAAACGCTGGGCGTGATCGTCTATCAAGAGCAGGTGATGCAGATCGCCAATGTGCTTGCCGGATATTCCTTGGGCGAGGCCGACCTGCTGCGGCGGGCCATGGGCAAGAAAGATGCCGCGGAGATGGCGAAGCAGCGCGACCGTTTCGTGAAGGGTGCGGTCGAAAAGGGCTTTGCCCAGAAGAAGGTGGAAAAGATCTTCGAGATCATGGACCACTTCGCGGGATACGGCTTCAATAAATCGCACTCTGCGGCATACGCGCTGCTCTCTTACCAAACCGCTTATCTTAAAACGCACTACCCGGTCGAGTTTATGGCGGCGTTGCTGACCTCGCAGTCGGGTTCCACTGATGAGGTGGTGAAATATATCAATGAATGCAGAGAGATGGGCATCGCGGTCGAGCCGCCCGATGTGCGTTATTCGCAGGCCCAGTTCACGCCCCACGGTGACGCAATCCGTTTCGGCCTCGCAGCAATCAAGAACGTGGGCGGGAATGCCATCGAATCGATTGTGAAAGCTCGAGTTGCCGAGCTGACGGGCGGCTTCGACGGTTTTTATCACTTCTGCGAAGAAGTTGATCTGCGCCTGTTGAATAAGCGCGTCCTCGAATCGCTAATCAAGGCTGGCGCCATGGATGGATTTGGAACCCGCGCCCAGCTCATGGCCTGCGTGGACAAAGCCATGGAACGCGCTCAGAAGGCGCAACGCGACGCCGAAAGCGGGCAACACGGGCTGTTTCTCTCCTTCAATGCCGATGCGCCTGGCAAAGACCCTCTGCCGAATGTGCCCGAGTGGGACGAGAGCACCCGCCTGGCTGCGGAAAAAGAGATACTCGGCTTCTTCGTCTCTGGCCATCCGCTGGAGCGCTATGCCGACAAGCTCCTCGACCTAAACGCCAAACCTTGCGCCGAGATTGGCGAGATGAGGATCGGCACCGGCAAGGAAGAGATCAGCGCGGGTGGTATTCTGCTGGGGCTTAAGGTCGCGAAATCGAAAAAAGGGGACCTCTATGCGAACGCGCGCCTCGAAGATATTTCCGGGGCGGTGGAATGCATTATCTTTCCAGAAGCATATAAACGGCTGTCTGAGAAGTTGAAGATGGAAGTACCAGTCCTGGTGAAGGGCAGTGTGCGGGTCGAGGAAGGCGCCGCTCCTAAATTGGCGTTAAGCCAAATCAGTTCCCTTGAGGAGGCCAGACCCAAGCTGCCAAATTCGGTGCGCATCCGAGTTCCGCTGGCGAACGTCAGCGAGGGCACGGTAGGTGCACTGCAGCTTGCCTGTACGGAGCACAGAGGTGAGGCGACGGTACTCTTCGACCTGGATCGCCCGGGTGACTTTACCTGCGTAATGGAAGCAGACGGCTATAATGTACAAGCTGACCGAGCGTTCATCCGGCGGGTTGATGGATTGTTAGGTCCCGGAGCGGTGAAGGTCGTCGGCTGAAGAACTCTCAAATTATGGAAACGCATTCACCGCAAACGGCGGCAGCAAAGAACCCTCAAGAAGCAACTCCGCTGCAGGAGCACGTAGAAAAACCGATTCAGGAACTCATTCCGGAAAGTTCTGAGCACGCTCTTGCAATCAAAGAATCACAGCCATCGGACGAGCGCCTGAAGACGGAGTTGGAGGCCAAGCTGACGCCATGGCAGCGGGCCGAGCTCGCGCGTCATCCGAACCGCCCCTACACCCTTGATTATATCGAGCACATGTTCACTGAATGGAGCGAGTTGCATGGTGACCGCCGCTACGCCGATGACCAGGCGCTGCTCTGCGGCATGGCACGCTTCCGCGGGCAGCAGGTGCTGTTGATTGGCAACCAGAAGGGGCGCGACACCAAGCAGAAGGTAGTGCGCAATTTCGGGATGTCGAACCCGGAGGGATACCGCAAGGCGCTGCGTTCCATGAAGCTGGCGGAGAAGTTCTCCCGCCCAGTCATTACTTTGGTGGATATCGTAGGTGCATATCCTGGCTTGGGCGCAGAGGAACGGGGCCAGGCGGAGGCAATTGCGGTCAACATGCGGGAGATGTCCCGCCTCCGGGTGCCAATCATTACCGTTATCACGGGTGAAGGCGGATCGGGCGGGGCGCTCGCGATTGCTGTCTCAGACCGCGTATTCATGATGGAGCGGGCGGTCTATTCCGTAATTTCGCCGGAGGCCTGTGCCTCCATCATGTGGCGCGATGCGGCGCAGAAGGAGACAGCCGCGGCCGCACTTAAGATCACGGCAAAGGATTTGCTCAACCTGGAAATCATTGATGGCATTATCCCGGAGCCGCTCGGTGGTGCGCACCTGGATCACGCTGCGGCGGCGGAGTTTGTGGGAGACCAGATTGAGCAGTCCCTCAGGGAGTTGCAGGCTTTGAGCACTGAGGCGATGCTGGAGGCGCGCTATCAGAAATTCCGAAATATCGCGCAATTTTTCCGGAGCAGCGCCTAACAAGCATCAAAAAAGAGCGCTTGGAGCGGGAGACGGGGATCGAACCCGCAACCAACGGCTTGGGAAGCCGCTACTCTACCATTGAGCTACTCCCGCTCGTTCAACAAGACCCAGTTGCAGTTTAGCAGAAGCATGATCGGCAGGCTCTTCAATCACGTCACCCGCAATGCTGGAGCCGGGCCTCAAAGCTTGGGTAAAGGCGGGGCCATAGAGAAAAACGCATCTTGCAAATGCCGGGACAGCATCTAAACTTATTTGAAGGGTCGTTCTCATGCTTCTGGTGTCGCTACTCGTCCCGATTGTCCTAGCTGCCGCGCTATTTGCATGGTATTGCTGGTGCTTGCGGCAGTATCGGGGCCGTGCCGCTGAACTTCTAGGCTGGATCGAGAGCACACTGGGCGCACCTGCGGATTTTTCGTCGATCGAGTGGCTGGGACCCTCAAAGTTTCGTGTTGCGCTGCGGGTGGCTCCAGAAAGCGTGTTTCGTCGCGCAGCCGTACTAGTCAAGCTGGTTCCACGTGAATTGCCGCATCATTGGGGCCATTGGGTATGGAGTGGCGAAGAGGAGACCGCGAGCTTCGAAGCCGACTTTGAGGTTGCGCCAAAAATCGATATAAGGCTGCACACTCTGAAGTTGTTCGCTAGGACTCGCCCCGATCTAGAACCGATAGGCAAGGGGTGGCAATTCGACCAGGTAGTTCCGTTGGTCATCACTACGCGCGAAGAGTGGCAGCGCGAAGTAAAAGGAGTGGTGACATCTCTACTGCACATCAAACAAAAGCAGTTTTTGAGTCTGCGCCTGGAGCCGAACTCCCCACATTATGTGGTAACGTTGCCGCTGGGCGCGATTTCTCCTGAGTGCGAGACAAGGCTGCAAGTGGCGAGCACTATCCGGGAGCTGGCGGTTGAGGCTTCGAGCTATCACGGATTAAATTATTAGAGGCGCCTGCCGGGGAAGTGTGAGCTTAACCTAGCTACTCAGGCTGGCCATTTTTTCAAGAACGGTGATGGTGGCGGCGTAGTCGTCGTCGTCGTGTCCGTTCCGGGCGCATTCGGTGTAGATTTTTTCGACGGCTTCGGTGCCGGGAAGTTGAACGCCGACTTCCTTCGCGGCTTCGAGCATAAGGCGGAGATCTTTATGCATGAGGCGCAATGGGAAGTTGGGCGTGAAGTCTTGCGCCAAGATCACCGGTAACTTGTACTCGGCAACTCCCGAGCGCAGCATGGATGCCATGATCAGTTCGCTTAACTTTTCTGGTGCAACGCCCAGCTTGCGCGCAAGTACCAGGCCCTCCGCGAGACCCTCGTAGATCAGCCCGATATTGAGGTTCATGCAGATTTTCGCGGCAACGCCCTTGCCCTGCTCTCCCACTCGCACCACCTTTTTGCCCATAGCAGCGAAGAGCGGGTGAAGTTTCTCCAGTACATTCTCGCTTCCGCCGACAATGAAAATGAGCTCTCCATTCTCTGCGCCTGTTTTCGATCCGGTCACCGGAACATCCACATATTCAATGCCCTTGGCCCGAAGTTGTTGCGCAAAACGCAAGCTGGCGGATGGCAGAATGGTGGAAGAATCGGCGATGATGGCGCCGGATTTCAACGCGTCTGCTACACTGCCGCTGCCAAAGAGTACATCTTCGACGGCGTTGGTATCGGAAACACAAAACCAGATCACCTCCGCGTCATGCACGGCGGCCGCGGCGGTAGATGCCGCAACTGCCCCCCCGACTGCCCTGCCCGGCG
The DNA here is from genome assembly GCA_039934875.1 of Acidobacteriaceae bacterium. Lineage (GTDB taxonomy): Bacteria > Acidobacteriota > Terriglobia > Terriglobales > Acidobacteriaceae > JBDTLH01. The sequence goes on from JBDTLH010000369.1 coordinate 18,593, forward strand.
AGCGGTTCCAGGTGGTGACCTGGTGTCCGGCTTTGACGAGGTTGGCGGCCATGGGAGCGCCCATGATGCCAAGCCCTAGGAACGCAATGCGCATGTCTTCTCCGTCGCAGTACTAAGCAAATCACAAGATTACCGCAAAAAGTAAAACTCCGGAGGGTCATTCCGGCGATCTCGACAACAACTTGCCAGGTTAACTTACTGCGAGTCGCCGGATTCGAGGTGGGACTCAAGAAAGTAGAGGTCCTGTTCTACAACGATAATCATTTGATTGAAGAAGTCATGAGTAGGATCGTCTCCCGCATTGTCGACCTCTTCTGAGACGTCGCGCAAAGCCTTCGCGTAATTGGCGAGCGCTGCGCTCAGAGATTTCAGATGGTCGGGTCCGCTGATCGCTTCCACCTTGTATTCAGGAAGCCGTGAGCTGGTCGCCGCCTGGCGAACGGTGGCGTTGGCCACCCCGCCCAGGGCAGTGATACGCTCAGCTATTTCGTCGACCTGGCCCTCGACGTCTTCCGCGATTTTATCGAAGAGCAGGTGAAGCTGGTAGAAATTAAGACCTTTTACATTCCAGTGTGCGAATTTTATTTGTGAGTACATGTCGAACGCTTCCGCCAAACTCACGTTCAACAGATCAACCACCTTCTTTTTCACAACATCAGAGAGCGCGACCCGGTTTTTATACATTCTGCTTATTATTTTTGTGTCAGCGCTGACCGGCCCGTGAAGAGGCATTTCTTTTACATTCTTCTGCGACATTTGCATCCTCCGTAACAATGGAATGGATGTTCTACGTATGCGATGAGATGCAGAGCTTAGACACGTTGGATGCGACCGGCTCGCAAAGAATTCGCCAGTTCCAGCTTCAATTCCCCGGGATCGTACAGGGGAGGGCGACAGGAGTGCCCGGAGCACAAGAGAGCCACGGTATTTGGGGAGCCGGCAAGGGACGCAATCGTTTCCCTGAGCGCGAGCGGAAGCCGCTGTATTTGGGCAACATTCTTGATGTGCAATAGCGATGAATCTGTGGACCAGAAGCCACGTGCGACGTCGAGCATCTCTGCGGCAATCTGATCTCCACCTATGATCAGCAGAGCGGTATGCTCGCCCAGCACATGAGCGAGCGCGAGCCCGTAGGTGGAGGCGAAGTATCCGAAGTGCTCGACGACGCCGGCGAACGCCTCCAGACACTTCTCCGCAATGAGGCGATACTTGGCGTCCCCGCCATAGGAATAGAGCCGAGAGAGTGCGATGGCGGCACTCGGGTTTCCCGCCGGCGTTGGAGTGTCTTGTAGTGGTTTGCGCTGCGCGGTGAGTGCCCCAATTTGCCTGACGGCACTGTTGCCGGTATCGAAGAAGCCTTGCCCCGTGGAATCATGGAATCTGGCGATCATTGCATCAGCGATCTGCAGCGCGGCCTCATAGTATTTGGCCTCAGCGGTGGCTTCAAAAGCATCGAGGCAAGCGTTCGCGGTGAAGGCATAGTCATCGAGCACCCCGGCAATGGGTTGCAGGGGAACTGCGCCATCGGCGTAGGCTATGACGTGGACGAGACCGTCGGCCACGGACCAGCCACTGCGCAAAATGCGATCCAGGCTTCTAAGAGCGAAGATCTGACAATCCTCACGGCCAAGAGCTCCAGCGGCAGATAGATAGGCTGAGATACAAAGCGCATTCCAACTCGCATAGATTGTTTTGTCGATGAACGGAGTAGGGCGCCGGGCGCGGGTATCAAGCAGCTTGCGCTTGATTATGCTTAACTTCTGACGTACTGCTTGCGGGTCAAGCTCAAAGCGGGTAGCGAGTTGCTCAATCGTAGAGGAGACGAAGAGCACGTTTTTCAGAGGGTTGTGGTGCATTTCGCCGACCGGTTCAACGTCATAGTAGGCGGCAGCAAGCCCCGCTTCGAGCGGATCGGGCAGCGCAGCCCGCAGTTCCTCCAGTGTCCAGGTGAAATAATCGCCATCATCCTCAAGAGTGATGTCGGCATCTTGCGAGGCATAGAAGCCGCCGCTCTCGCGATCGCTGAGCACGCTGTCCATCCAGCGCATTATGTCATTAGCAACACCCGCATAGAATCCGTCGCCTAGCGCCCGATAGGCATGGACATAATTTTTCAACAGTTCGGAGTTGTCATACGACATTTTTTCGAAATGCGGCACGATCCATTTATCATCCACGGAGTAGCGATGGAAACCTCCGCCGAGTTGGTCATAGACTCCGCCCTGCGCCATCTTCCTCAAGGTGGTTTCGATCACCGTCTTCAATTCTTGATCACGGGAGCGCGCGAAGCTGTCAATCAACAGGTCAAGCGCAGAGGGGTGCGGAAACTTGGGCTGAGTTCCGAATCCGCCATGCACTGGATCAAACTGCTTCACTGCCGATCGCACTAGATTGTCAATCATTTCGGGATTGATTGGGCCGGTGTGCCCGGCAAACGACTCGCCGCGGGAGATCGCTGCCATCACTCCTTGCGCCGATTCTTCGATTTCGCCTCCTTTTTCGTGAAAAGCTTGGGCGAGAGTGAGCAACACGCGCTTAAAGCCCGCACGCCCGTGACTGTCTTCGGGCGGAAAATATGTCCCGCCGAAAAATGGTCGGCCGTCGCTGGTCAGGAATGCGGTGAGGGGCCAGCCGCCCTGACCGCTGATTGCCTGCACGGCGGCTTGATAGCGGCTGTCCACGTCAGGACGCTCATCCCGATCTATTTTGACCGCAATGTAGTGCTGATTGATGATGGCTGCGATCTCGGGGTCATCGTAAGACTCGCGGTCCATGACGTGGCACCAATGGCACCATACCGCTCCGACATCGAGGAGCACCGGTTTATTCTCGCGCTGCGCCAAGGCGAACACTGCTTCGCCCCATTCGTTCCATTGCACCGGCTGATGCATTGCCGAACGAAGGTATGCGGAAGAAGCATGCTGAAGTGCGTTGAGGTTTTCGCTCTTGTCGCTCATGGTTTCAGGATAACAATTGCTTTGCTACCCTGACGTAAAGGTCGACGGCGTCGAACAACTCGCGTTTGCTGAGGAATTCTCGCGTGGTGTGTGCCACGTGGATCGATCCCGGACCCAGCAGCACCGGCTCTCCCCAATTGGTGAGCGCGGGAATGTCTGTGGTGAAGGCGGCAAGCATGGTAGGAAGACCATCGATCTCTCGCAATTTTACAAACGGAATCTCCAGCGTGACATCGGCTGTCGCAAGCTCACCGACGGCAGAGAGTATCTGCTCGCGCAGACCGACGGAGCCCCCGACCAGGCGGTAGAGCAACTCAGCGTGAGCCTGATCGGGAATGACGTTGGGGGCGCGCCCGCCAGAAATCGTACCGATATTCATAGTGCACGGGCCGAATTCAGGATGTCGCGGAAGGTCCATCGCGATGAGCCTTTCCAATGCATGGACCAGTTTTTCAATTGCGGAATCTCCGAGATGCGGATAAGCAGAGTGCGCCATCCGGCCTGTGGCTTCGATTTCTACGCGTAGTGCGCCCTTGGAAGCGATGGCGATGCGATTGTCAGTGGGCTCTCCGTTGATAAGAAATCTGCTGCCACGGGGAAATTGGTTGGCGGTCCTGGCGCCGAGACTGTCGAGTTCTTCGCCGACCAGGAACAGCAGTCCTACCTTGATGTCCATGTGCCGCAGCTGTTCGGCGGCCGCGATCTGGGCCGCAATAATACCCTTGGCATCGCATGATCCACGGCCGTAGATTTTCTCGCCGTCTTCACGTGAGGCAATAAATGGCGGCACGGTGTCCATGTGAGTAGAGAGGACGAGGTCTGGCTGAGAAATGCCGAGGGGCAGGGCGAACACGTTAAAGCGCTGTGGGGTGCAAACAATTCTTTCTACGCCGTATCCGAGCTGCTCGAGCTGTTGCGCAAGCCACTCGCCTACTGCGCGCTCATTACCTGAGATGGATTCGATATCGATTAATGAGCGTGTGCAAGAGATTGGATCGTAAATCGCCATGAGCGTTCAGGATATCGCACCCGCTGTTTGATACTCTGAGTAGTTTTATGTCGAATGAAATCCGATCTCTGTTTTTGTCCGGCACAGCAGGACGCCTTGAGGCGTTGCTAAATGCAGGAGACGTGGATGCGAAGTACGCGGCGGTGGTCAGCCATCCCCATCCGATGTTTGGCGGCACTATGCACAACAAGGTTGTTTATCATACGATGAAGGCGCTCAGTGGATTTGGGTTCCCTGTGCTGCGATTCAACTTCCGGGGCGCTGGATTGAGCGAAGGAGCGCACGATCAAGGGCAAGGCGAGATTGACGACGTCCGCACTGCGCTTGCTTTTATGCATGATGAGTTCAAGGTGCCGCTATTGTTTGCAGGATTTTCCTTCGGCGCTGCCACGGGATTGCGCGCCGCGTGTCCTGACCCGCGGGTCAAGGCCATGATTTCTCTGGGAACTCCAGTGGCGGTCCAAGGACGGGTTTACACGTATCATTTCCTTGAAAGCTGCGCCAAGCCGAAACTGTTCATCAGCGGGACCCGTGATGAGTATGGCCCGATCGAGAAGCTGGAACAGGTCGTCGCCCGGTCGGCACCCCCAAAAGAGCTCGTTCTGGTGGAGGGAGCGGACCACTTTTTCGCCGGAAAACTCGATATCATGCAGAAGGCGCTGGAAGATTGGGTAATGCCCCTTTTGTAATGCCGTATGAGTTCGCTCAAGCACATCGCGCGCGAGATATTTCTCCAGACCCTCAGCGAGTGCACGGTGGAAAGCGCGTTTGCCCGCAATGTGGATATCCGCAGCGGCGAGTTGCGGGTTTGCGATGCGCATTACGATCTCCGCCGCTACTCGAAGGTGCTGACAATAGCGGCAGGCAAGGCGGCACACGTTATGGCGGAGTCGCTATACGCAATAATCGGTGATCGCGCAGGCGGCATCATCGCGGCTTCCCATGCTCCGGAAAGGGAGCTGCCAGGCTTTCGCTATTCCGTGGGTGGACATCCTCTGCCCAATGCCGAATCACTACGGGCCGGGGCGGAGATTATTGATGCTCTGCGGCTGCTTGACGAACAGTCGCTCGTAATTTATCTCATCAGCGGCGGCGCATCAGCGCTCATGGAAGTTCCCTTTGACGCTGAGCTTACGCTGGAGGACGTGATCGCGACATATCTCGCGTTGCTGCACAGCGGCGCATCCATCGCTGAAATGAATGCATTACGCAAGCATCTGTCAGCTGTAAAGGGTGGACGCATGGCGCAGGCTGCGGTCCCTGCGCAACAAGTGTCCCTTTTGATTTCTGATGTGCCCGCATCGGCGCTCGATGCGCTGGCCTCGGGACCAACGATGCCGGATCCAACCACGCGAGAAGATTGCTACGCGGTGGCGGAGCGCTATGGATTGGTGGCCCGCTTTCCGCCGCGAGTTCGGAAGCTGTTCGTTCAGCGTGCCCTGACGGAGACGCCTAAATCGGGCGAGCCAGCGTTTGCCCGATCTCAGTGGCACACTCTGCTCTCATCAGAAGCGGTTCAGCAATCGGCGGCAGCCCACGCCTCGGCTGCCGGGTTCAAAGTTGAGATTGACAATACCTGCGATGACTGGGACTATGCGCGCGCCGCCGATTATCTACTCCACCGGCTTTCCTGCCTGCGAGCGCAACACCCAAGAGTTTGTATCGTCAACACCGGTGAGGTGACCGTCAGCATCCCGGCTGAACCCGGCCTGGGTGGACGGAACCAGCAGTTCGCGCTTTACTGTGCGCGGAAGATTGCGGGGAAGCCGATCGCCGTCCTCAGCGCGGGAACTGATGGAATAGACGGCAACAGCGATGCCGCGGGCGCAATCGTCGATGGAAATACTGTTATCGCGAGCGGCGCAGGGAAAATTCGTCAGGCGCTCGCCGAATTCAATGCAGGCCCGCTCTTGAACGCGCTCGGTGATGCGATCGTGATTGGGCATACCGGCAACAATTTGCGCGACCTCAGGATGCTGCTTGCGGAATAAGTTCGCAATCCGGCATGCCTCCGGGGGCTGCAACTACGCGGCATTCCGGTGAAAACACCTGGGTGTCGCCCTCCGCCAGCACCAATATCCTGTCGCGGATTCCGAGATGCTCCGCGCCTGCCAACAGACGCTCCACAGGCTCCTCAATGGGTTCGCGCGAAAGCCGAAAGCTGCCATAGTGCATGGGAATGAACCATCGCGCGCCCATCTCCACGAAGCCGCGCAGCGCATCTTCAGGGCTTGCGTGAACGCTGCGGTATGACTCGGGGCTATACGCTCCAATGGGCAACAGCGCGATCTCGGGATGCAGGCGGCTGCCGATCTCTTGAAAGCCCTCAAAATACGCGGTATCTCCCGCGTGATAGAGCGAATGTTCGCCAGCGCGCAGCACAAATCCGCCGTAGCCGCGATGAAAGTCTTTAATCATACGCGCACCCCAGTGACGCGACGGCACATGAGTGATTTCGAGGCATCCGTCTTCGGCCTGCAACTCGCGCTGCTCCCACCAATCCATCTCGATAATTTTCGGGAACCCCAAGTCCACAATCAATTCGCCGACATTATGCGGCACGATCGCTACTGGCGCGCGTCCTGTGGCCCGCCGGGTGCGCCATACGATCTCGCGCAGCGAAGGTTTGTGCAGATGGTCCATGTGCGCGTGGGTGATGAATATCGCGTCAATCCTCGGCAGGTCTTCCATGCGAACACCGGGCTTGCGCAACCGCTTGAGCAGCACCAGCCAGCTCGCATAATTGGGATCGATCAGCACATTCAATCCGCTCATCTGAAGAAAAAAACCAGAATGGCCAATGAACGTGACACCCATATCCTTGCGCGAGGTAATCAACGGCTCGCGCTGCTCGCCTGTGCGTCGATGCATAACGGAATCTCTCGCCAGTTGCGAAAACTGCCGTGCTTTACGGCCCAATGAGACGTTGAGCATAAGTTCTTAGATGCATTCGCGCGCCACACGGCTTTCTTCAGTAACAGCTTTCCAGCGCTTCAACAATGTGCATCACGCGCATAGTGCTTCCCGCACGCGAAAGGCCGTAGCGGAGTTGAAGCTGACACCCTACATTGCCGGTGACCACGACCTCCGGGGCGATCGCAGCGATATCCAGCATCTTGCGGTCGAGAATGCGCAAGGAGAGTTCGGTTTCTGCAATGTTATACGTACCCGCGCTACCACAGCACTGGTCGGCATGTTCCATCTCGACCAGCTCCGCGCCGACTCGGCGCAGCAACTCGCGCGGCTGAGAGCTTATTTTTTGTCCGTGCAGCAGATGGCATGCGTCCTGATAGGCAACGCGCCCCTGAAGTTTGCGCTTGGGAGCGAGCAGCCCGACCTCGAAAAGATACTCGCTGATGTCCTTTGCCTTTGCAACGAAGGCACGCGACTTCTGGTGATACGCCGTATCCCCTTCCAGCAGATCATCGTATTCCTTCAGCGTAGAACCACATCCCGCAGCGTTGGTGACAATCGCATCGAAGCTGCCCGCCAGCATCGCCTCTATGTTCTTGCGCGCCAATTCACGCGCGTCATCACGCAACCCAGCATGGGCGTGCAAAGCCCCGCAGCAGGCCTGCCGAGCGGGAACATGTACCTCGATCCCGTTCTTTTGCAGCAGGCGAATGGTAGCACGATTCAAATTCGAAAACGCGACCTGCTGGATACAGCCCGCGTGAAACGCGACTCGCCCCCGCTGTTCCCCCTCGGCTGCGAACACCTGCCCGAACTCGCTCGAAAAGAACTTGCGGTCGATGCACGGAGACAGCGCGTCCACCTTGTCCATTCTTAGTAACCTTAATACACCGGAGCGGCGGGCGAACGCTTGCAGCCCGCTTCGCTGGTATAGCCTCAGCATCCGCGCAAATCTGCGCAGCCGCGCGGTGTCTTTCAGAATGAACCGATAGAGAAACGCTCGCGCCAGACGCTCCCTCAACGGGCGGTGATAGTGCGTTTCGATCTGTGTGCGCGCGCGCTCGACGATTTTTCCGTACTGCACGCCTGATGGGCAAGCCGTCTCGCAGGCGCGGCAATCCAAGCAGCGGTCGATGTGCGTAACGAAACTCTTGTTTAATGCAAGCCGCCCTTGATCGACTTCGAGGACTTGCCGGATACGACCTCGCGGCGAGTCGGCCTCCATTCCCAGCACACGATAAGTAGGGCAATGATTGAGACACAATCCGCAGTGGATGCAAGCGCCATACAAGTCCCACGGCGGGGCATCAGGCCCGCTGAAATTTGATTTCGCCGATGAAGGAGCAGGGGCGCTGATCACAGTGTTGCCGCCCCTGGGTTCAAGATATTTTTGGGATCGAGGGCGCGCTTGACGATCTGCATGCCTATGTTTTGCGAAACGTCGATAGCAGTCCGCGGATAAACGACGTGCACGAAAGCGTCCGGCGGCATGGTTCGTCGTAGATGGGCAAGTATCTCGCAAGGGCCTGCGCCGCAGTCTGGATGAAATATTCCAATGAGATTTCCAATCCCGGCTCGCCCATGTATGGTGACATGCGACTTGGTGCGATTGGCTGCATCCTGAATGGCCTTGCACGCCGCCCCAGTCGATACCATGGTACTTGAGACATCGACGATCAGTGCGGGGCCGTCGGAGATGAACGAACTCCAGTAAACGTCATTCAACGCCCGCCAAACTGCGGCATCTTCTTCGGCAGTCAACTCCAGCAGTTCAGGGACCGCGTTGCTCAGTTCCCTGCGGTAGCGCTCGATGATTGTTTGGCTGCCGGCAACGGTGGTCAAGATGCTCCAACGATGGATGTGCGCCGCCGAACCGGGAGATGCGAGCTCAAGGCGCAAGGGGGTGAGGGCGGAGCGGCGAACAGTTTGCGCAAATTTGATCGCCTCGCCACTGCTGCCAAATTCTGCCACAAAGGTAGAGCTGCGGCGTGGCAGGGGAAAGACTTTGAAGTTGGCGCTCGTAATGATGCCCAGAGTGCCGCGACTGCCAATGAGCAGTTTCATCAAGTCATATCCCGCGACGTTCTTAACCACCATGCCGCCGGATTGCGCAAGTGTCCCGTCGGCGGTTGCGAACTGCATGCCTATACAATATTCGCGCACGCCGCCGAAGCTGGCGCGCATAGGGCCGTGCGCCGCCGAGGCAAGCACGCCGCCAATGGTCGCGCCGTTCTCCTGCGCGCCGGGCATATCCCAAGGCAGCATTTGTCTATGCTGGGCGAGAACAGCCAGCACATCCTGAACGCGCGCTCCAGCCTGCACGCGAATCGTAAGATCGCCCGGGTCATATTGTTCAATGGCTTTAAGGCCCCGAAGGTCGAGACGAAGCGCATTCGCCCGCGCTGCCTTTGATGTCGACACTTCCCTTCCCTCTGCGTTCGCCGCGCGCAAAATCGCTCCCACCGCTTCCGACGATGGCGGTTGCAGTGTCTCAGCTTGTGTTATCCGGGGGTGGGAAATCATGCCAGTTCCTTTGGAGCAGCGGCGCGCGCCAGCCAGTCCGGAGCGATACCGCTCAATTCCCGGCAGCTCTTGGTAGAAGGCAATAGTTTATTTGGATTTAGCGCGCCAGCCGGATTAAAGGCATCGCGCAGCATTCTCATTACAATGAGATCCTGGGTGGAGAAGAGGCGGCACATGAGGTCTTGCTTTTCCATGCCGACGCCGTGCTCTCCGGTGATCGAGCCACCCACAGAGATGCAGAATTCAAGAATCTCATTTCCGGCGGCAATGGCGTGCTGCGTCTGCACCGGATCGCGCACATCAAAGAGAATCAGCGGGTGCAGGTTGCCGTCTCCTGCATGAAAGATGTTGCCGATAACCAGCTCGTGCTGCTTGCTGACGGCTTCGATCTTGCGCAGCGTGGCGGCGATTTTGGTCCGGGGAATCACCCCGTCCTGCACATAATAAGAGGGAGCGACGCGCCCGATTGCGCCAAATGCGTTCTTCCTACCCGCCCACAGCAACGCCTGCTCGCGTTCATCTTTGGCCCGCCGCACCTCGCGCGCCCCGCTCGATGCGCAGACCCGCGCAACCGCGTCCGCTTGCTCCTCGACCGCCTCCGACAGACCCTCCAGTTCAATCAGCAGAACCGCACCAGAATCCAACGGATACCCAGCATGGGTCGCCGCTTCGACGGTGCGCAACATCCAGCCATCGAGCATCTCCAGCGCCGCCGGAGTAATGCCTTCTCGGGTGATCGCCTCAACCGTCTCGCCCGCGCTTTCGATCGTGTCGAAGATGGCCAGCAGCGTCGCAGTTTTTTCCGGCAACCGGATGAGCTTCACGATGATTTCGGTCACGATCCCCAGCGTGCCTTCACTGCCGGTGAAGAAACCGGTGAGATCATAGCCCGGAGTCTGCGCGCACTTCGACCCCAGCCGCAGCACCGAGCCAACTTGGTCGGGCAGCACCACGGTCATGCCGGTCACGTGGTTGACGGTGACCCCGAGGGAAAGGGTGTGGGGGCCGCCAGAATTCTCCGCCACATTGCCACCGATAGTGCAGGCCTTCTGGCTTGAGGGGTCAGGCGCGAAGTAATAGCCGTGCTTCTCCGCCGCATGGGTCAGGTCGAGGTTGACGACCCCGGGTTGAACCACAGCGCGCTCGTTCTCGATATCAAGTTCAACGATGCGGTTCATGCGCGCGAATGCCAGTACAATCCCACCATTGCGGGCGATAGAGCCGCCGCTCAATCCGGTGCCTGCACCGCGAGGAACAATTTTCATATCGTGGCGATGCGCGAGCCGCACTATATGCGATACCTCGTCCGTGGTGCGCGGAAAGACCACGCACTCCGGAGCGCCGCGCTCGATGCTGCCGTCATATTCGTAGAGCAACAGCTCTTCTGGACGAAACAGGACGCCATCGTCGCCGACCACATGTTTCAAATCTGTAATCGCGGGATGGAGCGCACGAGCGGGAGCCATTTTTTGCCTTGGAAAATTCGATTCTCTCACAGGCGACTGCGGCATCGCCGGTAACACTAGCAGCTTAGATAGATGGGAATTGGCGGAGACCACGCGAATATACTGAATTAATGTTACTGCACGGAATTTATCCCGCTCTTACCACGCCTTTCTATCCCGAC
>JBDTLH010000370.1:0-4487 GCA_039934875.1 Acidobacteriaceae bacterium
ACCCTGTGGTTAATCGTGCTCTGGCCTGGTCAGAGATTGCGCTTGACCAAGCCTGGGTTTGCGATAGAGGAATTGGCTGCGCTCTCGTGGCAGGCTATGGTCCATCTCGCCGCGCGCGCCGCCCTCAGTATGACTGGTTCTTCGCCGGGGATGGTCTGGTTGCCACGCAGGCTTTGCTGAGTATGGGCGATTTTGCCCGCGCACGCCAAGAACTCCAGTTTATTCTCCAGTTCCAGAACGCTAGGACGGGAATGATTTGGCACGAATTATCGCAAAGCGCGCCTTATCTCGATTGGGCTGGTAAATACCCCTATATGTATGTTCATGTGGATGTGAGCTTTGATTTCATAAGTGCCGTCGTCAACTACGTTGCAGCTACCGGAGATCAGGGTTTTGTTACCTCTAACTGGCCTTCCATCGCACGCGCTTATGAGTATTGCCTCTCCGTAATCAATCCTCAAGATGGTCTTCCCCGAATTGCAAGTGGAAAAGAAGGCGGCAACGAACAACGGCAATTGAGTGATGAACTAAGACTCTCCGGTTCCTGGGTAGCAGCGGCCGAGGGATACGCGGAGCTTGCGACTCTCACCGGCCACAGCGCAGATGCCGCGGCGGCGCTTGCAGCCGCACAGAAAGCGCGAGCAGCCATTGCGAAACGCTACTGGAGTGCGAAGGATAACTTCTGGATTAGCGGCTATACCCGGTCAGGAACTCCTTTTATAGACAAGGGCCTGGGTTCCATAGGTGCGGTTGCGCAGAGGCTCTTTACTCAGCCGCAACTCGATTTAGCTCTCGAACAAGTTGCCGCCTCTGATTATCAAACTGATTGGGGAACGCGCAGCGTTCCGCGCGGAGTGGCTGAGTACGATCCGAATTCCTATGCAAGTGGAAGTGTCTGGGCAATCGGCACAGCATCGGCTGCATCCGCCTTCTGGTCCCAGCACCAGCCCGACTCCGCGTATTCCATCTGGAGCACGTTACCGCAATGGACCGCCCTTGATTCCCTGGGCCATATGCATGAGGCCGCAGCCGGGGATTTCTATCACGAGCAGCTTGAATCAGTCCCCGAACAGACCTGGTCATCCTCATCATTTCTGACCGCGGCTGTTCATGGGCTTCTTGGCCTGAGCGCCGAAACTTCAGGACTCATTGCATTTTCGCCGCACCTTCCATCCGCGTGGAACAGCGTTTCTATAAAAAACATTCGTCTGCGTCGCTCCGAGTTCGACGCCAGCGTAGCGCAAAACGAAGATAATGTCACACTCGATCTGCTCAATCATGGCGATGCGTTCAGGCTGCTCTTCGCCCCCGAGATTCCGCTCGGGGCACGCATCCTCAGCGCACGATTGGGGAACAAGCCAGTCAAAGTTAGTGCTCAGAAAAATGCTGCGGACGAGCATGCCAGTGTAGATATCGTGGTACCCACTGGCACCACTCACTTGACAATTCGATATACCGGGGGAGTGTCGTTGCTTCCCACAACCAAGCACGATTTAGTGGGGGATCCGAGTAGCGGCGTCAGAATCATCAAAACCGCGCTCTCTGGAGACACCTACAAAGTCCTGGTGGACTTTAAGCCAGGTCCCACATCCACCATTCAATTCCGCACGGCGTGGAAGGTGCGGGACGTTCGAGGCGCAGCATTCCGATTGGTGCGCCCTGACGTTTATGCATTAGACTTCAGCACCGTTTCCGTGCCCGGTGACCCTCAACGATACCGGCGCGCGACAGCAGTCATAAGGTTTGCCGGCCGGTAGGGGAGCCTCGCCAGCAATTCCAACAGATGCAGCTCTTATAATCAGCGTATGCCAGAAGATGGAATTTCGCGGCGGAATTTCTTGAAAGCATCTTCACTTGCGGTTGCTGGAGTGGCCACTCAGCGCTGTTGGATGCCGGGGGCGTGGGCGGCTTCCTCGCCGCAGTTGGTACCGCTGGCTGAGTTTGGTTATGGGGATGTGGCGCTGGCGGAGGGATTGCAAGAGTCGCAGTTTCGCGAGACTATCGCGGTGCTGATGGGAATGAGCGACGACAGTTTGCTCAAGCCGTTTCGCCAGATGGCGGGACAGGCTGCTCCGGGCGAAGATTTGGGCGGATGGTATCACTACGACCCGAAGTTCGATTGGCATAAGGAAGATGCGGGCTTCGCTCCGGGCTGTACGTTCGGACAGTGGGTGTCTGCGCTGGCGCGCGCCTATGCGGCGACGGGGCTGCCCCATATCCGCGCCAAGGTAGTGCGGCTTAATCGTCTCTATGCGCAGACTATCAGCGGCGAGTTCTACGATAAGAATCGCTTCCCTGCTTACAGCTATGACAAGCTGGTTTGCGGATTGCTCGATTCGCATCGCTGGGCGGGCGATCCTGATGCATGGTCGATCATGGACCGAACCACCGCGACGGCAGTGCCATACCTGCCGAAGCACGCCGTCGATCGCGAGCTGGAGTGGCGCCCGGGAAAGGACCAGTCCTATCGCTGGGACGAGTCTTATACCAATCCTGAAAATTTGTTTTTGGCTTATCAGCAGGGCGCGGGAGCGCGGTATCGCGAGCTGGCGGTGCGGTTCTTGGATGACAAGACATTCTTCGATCCGCTGGCTGAGGGGCACAACGTTCTGGGGGGCAAACACGCTTACAGCTACGTGAATGCGCTGAGTTCAGCGATGCAGGCCTATATGGTGCTAGGCAGCGGGAAGCATCTGCGGGCGGCGCGCAATGCGTTCGCTATGCTGGAGCAGCAGAGCTTTGTCACCGGGGGATGGGGGCCGGATGAGATGCTGCGCGCTCCGGGAAGCGAAGAGCTCTATGCCAGCCTCACCAACAGCCATAACAGCTTTGAGACCCCCTGCGGCGGGTATGCGCACTCCAAAATCACGCGCTATCTGTTGCGCGTGACCCGCGATGCGCGCTACGGCGACAGCATGGAACGCATGCTGTATAACACGGTGCTTGGAGCGAAGCCCTTAAATGCGGATGGGCGCGCGTTCTACTACTCCGATTACAACTTTAAAGGCAAGCGCGTCTATTCGAATCATCGCTGGCCGTGCTGTTCGGGTACGCTGCCGCAGCTCGCAGCGGATTATCGGATCAATACTTACTTCCGCGATGCGCAGGGGATTTATGTCAATTCGTTTATCCGTTCGACAGTGCGCTGGCGACACGGAGGAGCGCAGATTTCGCTGACGCAGAAGAACGATTATCCGAATGAGAGTGCGCTGCAGTTTGAAGTGGGTGCATCGGTCCCGACGAGGTTTGCGATAAATTTGCGGATTCCGCAGTGGGCAGAGGAGGCGGAGCTGCGCGTGAACGGCAAGCGCGAAGTCGCGGATCTGCAGCCGGGAAGTTTTCACTCCATGCGGCGAGAGTGGAGAACCGGTGATCGGATCGAGCTGGAGTTGCCACTACGGTTGCGCCTGGAGCCGTTCGATAAAGAACACGCGGATACCGTGGCGTTGATGCGTGGGCCCTTGGTGTTGTTTCCGCTTACGAATGCACGGTTGAAGGTGAGGCGCAAGCAGTTGCTCGCGGCAATGCGCGCGGGGAGCGACAGGTGGCGCTTCGCAACGGCCGAAGGCGTGGTGGATGCCGCTCCGTTTACGGCGATTGGCGATTCATCCTACACCACTTATGTTGAGATCAGCGGGCGCGGCTGATTCGAGATGAAGTGCTGAATTGGGGCGGGTAGAGGGGATCGAACCCTCGACATTCGGTGCCACAGACCGGCGTTCTACCACTGAACTATACCCGCCACATCGTTACAGAAAGAAAAGGCGGAATAACCCCGGATGCCCTTTCAATCTATGGCTATGGTAACACAGCGGCATCCTGGGCCCGCATCGCCGTCTTGATGCCGCTCAGCCCCCCAACGTACTTCGCGACGCCGCGATAGAGCGCCTCCGCGATCTTCTGCCGGTACTCCGGAGTCCGCAGTTTCCTCTCGTCCTGCGGATTCGATACGAACGAAATTTCGCTCAGGATGGAAGGCATGTTCGCGCCGATGAGCACGATGAAAGGCGCCTTCTTCACCCCCCGGTCCCTGAGGCCGCTATTTCTCGCGCTCAGGGTGGAGTGCATCGACGCCTCTACGTCGCTGGCGAACTCGCGCGACTCTTCGATCTTGTCCTTCAGCGCGATCTTCTTCACCAGGTCCTGCAGCTCGTGGATGGATTTCTCGCTGACCGCGTTTTCCCGCGCCGCCACCTCGAGCGCATCCGAGCTCGAAGTGAAATTCAAATAATAGGTCTCTATGCCACGCGCGCTTGGATCGCGGCTGGCGTTCGCATGTACCGAGATAAACAGGTCCGCCTGCTCTTTGTTGGCGATTGCAGTTCGCGTCTCCAAGGGAACGAAAGTGTCATCATCCCGCGTGTAAACCACCTCGGCGCCGAGTCTCCGCTCCAACAGTTTGCCCAGCCGCAGCGCCACATCGAGCACTAGGTCCTTTTCCAGCAATCCATTGGGGCCAATCGTCCCGGTGTCATAGCCGCCGTGGC
>JBDTLH010000371.1:0-16458 GCA_039934875.1 Acidobacteriaceae bacterium
TCAGGCTTCATCTGGGTATCGCCGGAGGCGGGGACCTCTTCGATCCAGATGTGCTGGTGGTGTTTAGGATCGAGATAGCCAGCGCCATTCATGCGATAGACGGCACGGGTAATGATGCGGACGTCGCTTTCGTGCTCGGGTTCGGCGGGATGTTTCTCTTTTGCTTTTTCAATGTCCTCGGCATTCGCGTCGCTGAGGAAGGCAATGCGCTTTCCATCCGGCGACCAGACCGGATGGGAGGAGCCGTGGGGGACCGAGGTGATGGTCGCGGCTTCGCCTCCAGAAAGCGAGAGCAGGGCGATTTGTCCGGGCTGGGGCTTGCCGTCTTTCATCTCACCGCCGCGCACGAAGGCGATCCATTTTCCGTCGGGCGACCAGCGCGGTTGGGTATCATGCTTGCCGTTGGTCATGCGGATGGGTGCGCCGCCGCTTGCGGGCGTCATCCACAGCGAGGTGTTGTATCCGGTCTTCTTGTCGTCCACGCTGACACGCACGAAGACGATGCTGGCGCCGTCTGGAGAGACCTGCGGATCGCCGATCCATTGAAACTGAAAGATGTCTTTGTCGGTGATGGGGCGCTTCTGCTGAGTTTGGGCAAAAGAGAGAGAGAGAGGGCCCAACAGCAATAGCATCGTAGCGAGGCGCAGGAAGAGCTTCTTCGTGATCGTCGTGGACATAGCAATCCTTTATACGAGAGGAGCGGGTTGCTGTCCACTGCGCTGCATGGGAGAGATTACGTCGCTGATGATCGCGCAGAGCAGCAACCCCATGGGTGGCAGCAGGGCGAAATATCCGAGCCGCGTCTGAGCGAGCAGAAAGCAGACTGCGCCCAGGAAGAACGCCACCCAGACTGCAAAAGTCACCAGCGAAACCTGAAAATGCTCGTTGTGCCATGAGTCGCGCGGCAGCTGATGGAACGGCACCCTCGCGGTGCGCCATTCATCACGCACCCAGAAGACGTAATCGGCGAAGGCCTCCGCGAAATGGGAGATGGTGCCGGTGACGTGAGTGGTGCGCAGGCTCAATATACCGACTCGGGTAAGGGTGGCATTTTGCAGTCCGAGGGCGAAGGCGAGGCAGGCAATGATGGCCAGCGGTAGGCCCGCGGCATCACGCAGCAACAGAGCGGTGGCGGTAAGCACGAGCGCGAGTTCGAGCAGCAGCGTGACGCAGGCGGTTGACTTCCATTTCCTACGGGCGAGCGCGTCGTGCAAGAAGCGGCAAGCGAGCAGCCCGCCGAGAAAGAGCAGCAGCGCGGTGGCATGCATCCAGGCGATATTGGCGTGGCCCGTCAAAGCGTAAAGCGCGGATTCAATGGTATCGCCGCTCATGTTTCCGGTGAGCACGCGGGCGGTCCAGATGTAGCCGCCGGTGTTGACCCATCCTGCGACGAAGGTGAGCAGGACCGCCCAAAATGCTTTGCGCGCTGGACTCATGCCGATCATGCCTCAGGATCAATGAGACTGAGTCCCGTCTCGTCATCGGGCTTGCGTTGCAAGGACGCAGGAAATTCGGCGAGCACAAGTTCGAGAGTCGGCCAGACCTGGGCTTCGAGCAGATGCCCGCCACGGGCGGTGCCATCGTTGCGGCCGACGACGACGTGCGCGTGCAGCTTGCGCTCTTCTCCGCTGATCGCGATATTGCCCAGCAGGGACATCACCTCGACCTGTTCATTCAGCGGATTAGGATGGTATTGCATGTCACTGCGGTCAAAGTAGCCAAGCTTGACGGAGCTGAAGCCACCTATGCCGGAGAGGCCGGCAGTGTTTACATTGTGCGCGGCGGCGAACTGCAACAGCGCAGGCTCGACCTCGTCGCCTTTGTCGAAGACCAGCATCCAACTGCGCGCCCCCACCGCTTCGCTCAAGACCTTTGCCCGCATCGACGCCTCCAGCAAACTAGATTCGCATTTGGGGGCGCAGGTTTTCGAGTTTATTTGTACTGCATCTTGATCTGGATGGTGGTGTCGCCGGCAACCTTGAAGCTGGCCGCGTTCCAGGATGGCGCGCGTAAGCCAACCTTGAGATCGTGGGGAAAGCCGAAGCCCTCCTTGGGGATACCGAGAAAATTACGGTCCATCTTCTTGTTCATGTTTTCGTCGTGCAAGGCGACGGCGGCGTAGACGCCTGCCTTCAGGCCATCGAATTGGATAGTCGCCTCTCCGTTGTGGATGGGGGTCGATTTGTGCTTGCAGGCATCGGCGTTCGATTCAGGCCATCCTTTGGGAGTGCAGAATACGAGGACGCCGGCGTCGCCGTTTTCATTGCGGAAGCCAGTCATATGAATGGTCAGGGTATAGGTCGTCCCCTGCGCGTCTGCCGGCGATTGATTGAGCGGCGGTTTGTTTTGTGCGGAGAGGGCCGGTGTAATTGCCAGGGCGTCGGTGAACAGCACGTTGAAGACGCCAGCGAGCCGGTGGTGTGGGAACATGTTTCTCCTTCTTATTTACCGAGCGAAGCGGAGGACGCATCTGCGGGGAACAGGTAGTGCAGCATGGGGCCGACGCGGTCCGCCCAGGCGGCTTCGCTGTGGGTTGCGCCTTTGACCTCGTAATACTGCAAGTCTTCGCCTTGGCGCCAGCCGCGCTCGATCAGGCGCTTGCGCAACAGGCGCGCGTCGGGGAGTGCGGTCGCTCCCTCGGCGGTACCGATATCGAGCCAGATCTTCAACTCCGGCTTGGGAACGCTGAATTCATCGATAAAATTCAGAATGGCACGGTTGTTCCACCAGACTGAGGGCGACATGACGGCGAGCTTGCCGAAGACATCCGGACGCTGCAAACCGAGATAGAGAGAGACGAGTCCGCCGAGCGAAGAGCCCCCCAGCCCGGTGTTTTCAGGGCCTTGGAGGGTGCGGTACTGGTCGTTGATGAAGGGCATGATCTCTTCGGTAATCATGCGTCCATAAAGGTCAGCATATCCCCCGCTGCGACGCCGCGGATCGCGGGTGGGCGTGTATTCATCGATTCGCTTTGGCCCGGTATTGTAGATGCCAACCACGATCAGCGGCTGGATAAAATGGTGTTCGATGAGGACTTCGGCAGTCTTGTCCACATGCCAATCCACGCCGACGTAAGAGGTGGTGGGGTCGAAGAGATTTTGTCCATCCTGCAAATAGAGCACTGGGTAGTGCTCGCCCTCGTGGCCTTCACTGCCGTATTGCTCGGGCAAATAGACCACGAGATCGCGGTCGTCTTTAAGCAGGTTCGAGTGGAACTGCGGGTGCTTGCGCAGGTCAGTTGTCTGTTCCCGTAGCTCTTCAGTACTCATTAATAATTCGCGAGGAAAATAGTAGCAGCTAATTGGAGTACCATTTGGCGGTAAATGTTGTATGTACCGCCCCCTCTGGAAGGTGATTTGATACACAATAGCTGAAGGAGCAGGTATTCGCGAGTATTATTTAACTTTCTTTGAACTTTCAGCCAACGTGCGCCTATGAAACGCGAATATCACAGATGGTACTCATCCCGGCTGGGCCGTGAGATGGAATTGCTCGCCTACGGCCACGACGGAATTCCGTGGCTGGTATTTCCCACCTCCCAGGGGCGCTTCTTCGAGTTTGAAGATCGCAATATGGTGGCGGCGGCCGCGGACCGCATTGACAACGGGCAGTTGCAGCTTTTTTGCGTGGACAGCGTGGACGCCGAGAGCTGGTACAACAAACGCATCCATCCCCGCCATCGCGTGGAGCGCCACATGCAGTACGAAGGCTATCTGCAACATGAGGTGGTCCCGCTGATGAAGCGCACCGGCTCGCACCTGCTGGGAGCAACCGGCACCAGCTTCGGCGGCTATCATGCGCTCAATTTCGCGCTGCGGCATCCGGACATCGTGACCCATTGCCTGACCATGGGGGCGGCGTTCAACATCAAGCAGTTTCTGAACGGATATTACGATCAGGACTGTTACTTCAATTCTCCCCACGACTTTCTGCCCAATATGAATGACCCCTGGTACCTGGACCGCTACCGGCGCAACTGGTATGTGCTTGCCACCGGAGAACACGATTTTTGCTGGGCAGATAATGAGCGGCTGGCGGCGGTAATGCGCGAGAAGCAGATGAACCATCGTCTCGACGTATGGGGCAACGGCAGCGGCCACGATTGGCCGTGGTGGGTCGATATGGCAAAGGCCTATTTGGGATAGGTCTGACAGATATAGCCGCGGGTATGATTCTCCACATCTCTTATAGAATGGAGTGGTCATAACTGTGAGGAGAGAGCAATGGGGAACGTAGCGGCCCAGAATAAGATCGGCGTGATATTCGGGATGGAGAATGAGTTCCCCGGCGCGCTGGTGGAAAATATCAACTCTCTCCACCTGCCGGATGTGAAGGCGGAGTTCGTTCAAATCGGCGCGGTCAAGATGGCGGAGCCGAGTGGTTACCGCGTGATCGTGGACCGCATCTCGCACGATATCCCGTTTTATCGCGCGTACCTGAAGAACGCCGCGCTGGGCGGGACGTTTGTAATCAACAATCCCTTCTGGTGGAGCGCCGATGATAAATTTTTCAACTACGCGCTCGCCGATAAGCTCGGCGTGGCCGTGCCTCCGACGGTGATTCTGCCGCACAAACAGCATCCTGCGGGTACGACTGCGCAGTCCATGCGCAATCTGGCCTATCCCATGAATTGGGAGGAGGTATTTTCTTACATCGGCTTTCCCGCCTTCCTCAAACCCTTCGACGGCGGGGGATGGAAAGACGTATATAAGGTGGATTCTCCGGAGGAATTCTTCCACGCCTATGACCAGAGCCGCGATCTTTGCATGGTGTTACAGCGCGGCGTGAAGTTCAAAGAATACTTCCGCTGCTATGTCGTGGGGCAGGAGCACGTGCATATTATGCAGTACGACCCGCGCGCGCCCTTCCATGAGCGGTATGTGAGGAACGCGCCGCCGATCGATCCCAAGCTGTTGCAGCGGGTGCATGATGATTCGCTTACGCTCTGCCGCGCCTTGGGATATGACCTGAATACGGTTGAATTCGCCTGCGAGGAGGGGGTGCCGTACGCCATCGACTTCATGAATCCGGCGCCAGATGCGGGATATGCTTCGGTGGGGCACGATAACTTCACCTGGATCGTGGAGCATGTCGCCGACTTCGCGATCAAGAAGGCGCGCAGCTCTGATTCAGCCGGCGAAGACCTGCGGTTCAGCAGCTTTCTCTCCGGCTTCCCCAGCGTGAATCTTAATGTTGGTAAACCTGTCGCGCCGGCCACTGGCGCAAGCACACAGGCCGCCGGACACAAATAAGGAGCGCGCGATGAAATCCCCCAGCTTCACCCTTGGAATCGAAGAGGAATACCAGACGATTGACCCTGAGACCCGCGACTTGCGCTCGCACGTGCATTCGGAGTTGATCTCGAAGGGCAACAAGAAGCACACCGACAGCGTGAAGGCGGAGATGCACCAATCGGTGATCGAGGTCGGCACCCAGGTGTGCCGCGACATCAAAGAAGCGCGCAAGCAGGTGAAGCAGCTTCGCTGTGAGATCGTGGAATTGGCCAAAGAGAATGATCTGTTGCTGGCTGCGGGCGCAACGCATCCCTTTGCCGATTGGCGCAAGCAGGAGATCTATCCCGACGAGCGCTACCGCTCGATCGTGCAGGACCTGCAACTGGTGGCACGCTCGAACTTAATCTTCGGATTGCACGTTCACGTCGGCATCGAAGACCGGGAGACGGCGATCCACCTGATGAATTCGGTGCGTTATTTTCTGCCCCACATGCTGGCGCTCTCCACCAATTCGCCATTTTGGCTGGGCATGAACACCGGACTGAAATCCTATCGTTGCAAGGTGTTTGATAAATTTCCGCGGACCAACATTCCCGACACTTTTATTAGCTGGTCGGAGTACGAAAATTTCGTAAACCTGCTGATCAAAACCAAGTGCATCGACAACGGAAAAAGAATCTGGTGGGACGTGCGTCCGCATCCGTTCTTCAACACACTAGAGGTGCGGATCTGCGACATCCCAATGCGGCTTGATGAGACGATTGCCCTCGCGGCGCTGATCCAGGCGACGATGAAGAAGCTGTACCAGTTGCATGAGCGCAATCAATCGTTCCGCATCTACTCGCGCCCCCTGTTGATGGAGAATAAGTGGCGCGCGCTGCGCTACGGGCTTGATGGCAATCTGATTGATTTCGGCAAACAGATCGAAGTGCCGGAGCGCGATCTGGTCCGCGAATATTTGCAATTCATAGATGATGTTGTGGATGAGCTGGGCTCGCGCGACGACATCGAATACATCCATGAAATTTTAGAGAACGGTACTGGAGCGGACCGCCAGCTAAGGGTATTCGAACAGACCGGCAGCCTGGAGAAGGTGGTGGATTTTATGGTCGAAGAGACCAAGGCCGGGCTCTATGAATCGTCGGCAACTCCGCATTGGGCGGGCCGCGCATCGTGAGCGCAACGACAGAGAGCACCCCGTTGCAGGAAGTAGCGTTCGATCCGGAGTTGACGCCGGGCGCGAAGAATGCGGTCACGGTTTGTCTGCGCATTCAACCGACGGAGAAGGTGACGCTCATTACCGATCTCGCCTGTCGCGAGATCGCCGCCAGCATCGCCCACGAGCTTGGCGAGGTGCGTGCGCCCTTCCACGCATTTGTGCTCGAAGACCTGTCGCCGCGACCGTTGCGCGACCTGCCCGCGCCCATCCTCGAAGACATGGAGACCAGCCAGGTAAGCATTTTTGCCGTCGAAGTGCAGGCAAACGAACTGCGCTCGCGCATGCAGATGACCGACGTGGTGAACCGCCGCAAGATGCGGCACGCGCACATGGTCAACATCAACAAGCGCATTATGATGGAAGGCATGCGCGCCGACTTTCTTAAGGTGGACCGCCTCAGCCGCAAGGTAATGGACATCGCGACTCCCGCCCGCTCCATCGAGGTGCATAGCGGCGCCGGGACTGACATGCGCGCCGATCTCAATCCTGATTATCGCTGGTTGAAGACCAGCGGCATCATCAGCCCGGATAAGTGGGGCAATCTGCCGGGCGGGGAAATCTTCACTACGCCCGGCGAGGTAAATGGCACCTTCGTCATCGATGGCGTAGTGGGCGATTATCTGTGCGCGAAATATGGGCTGCTGGGTGAAACGCCCCTGACGTTGAGAATGCGGGAGAACCGGCTGGTCGAAGTCCACTGCGAGAACAAGCAACTTGAGCAGGAGTTCTGGGCCTACACCCACACCGATGAGAACAGCGACCGAGTGGGAGAGTTCGCGATCGGGACCAACATTGAATTGAAGAGCGTGATCGGCAATATCCTGCAGGATGAGAAATTTCCCGGCATTCACATTGCATTCGGCAATCCCTACGGTGAGCACACCGGCGCGAAGTGGTATTCCTCCACCCATATCGACGTAGTCGGCCTGAGGCTCGATATCGCTGTGGATGGAGCGCCGATCATGCGTCAAGGCAAATTTCTGGTCGAGGCGTAAGGCTTGATTCCCGAGCTGCGGCGCCATTTCAACGCGAATTTCACAACCCGGAAATATCAGCGCTTTCTCGGTAGGATGGATGATCTATCCGGAGCGCCGGTGAAGTTCCGCATCTGTGAAACTCCGTGCTTTCTGCCGACTCCGCTACTGAGAAAGATGGAGCGCTTCGGCGGGGAGCTGACGCGTCAACTGGTCGGCAATCGCGATTATCACGCCATCTCAGAGGGTTCAATACCCGCGGAGTTCAAGGTGCCGAATGAAGATGCGACGCCGCTCTTTTTGCAGGTGGATTTCGGGTTGGTGCGCGGCGCGGATGGAGAGCTCGAACCCAAACTCGTGGAACTGCAAGGCTTCCCTTCCCTCTATGCTTATCAAAGCCTGCTGGCGCACGAGTATATCGAAGCGTATGGGCTTTCGAATTCGCTCAAGGTCTTCTCGAGCGGGCTGGATACCGCGAGCTACGGCCGTTTACTGTGCGATTCGATTCTTGGCGGCCACGATCCTGAAAACGTGGCGCTGCTGGAGATTGATCCGCTCGAACAGAAGACCCTGCCTGACTTTCTGCTGACTAAACAACTTTGCGGCATTGAGACGGTGAACATTCGCGACGTAAAGCGCGAGGGCATGAAGTTGCTTTACCCGAGAGCGGGCAGGCTCATCCCCATCGAGCGAATATACAACCGCACTATCGTGGATGAACTGGTGCGGAAAGATGCGCATCTGAGTTTCGATTTTCGCGATGAACTGGATGTCGAATGGGCGGGCCATCCCAATTGGTATTTTCGTGTAAGCAAATTTTCCATTCCCTATTTGCGCCATGCTTGCGTGCCCCGGACGCAGTTCCTCGATCAAATCGAGCAGCTTCCCGCCGACCGCGAGAACTATCTATTAAAGCCGCTCTATTCGTTCGCCGGCGCGGGCATCACCTTCGCGCCCACCGATGCCGATCTCGCCGCGATACCCGCGGCCCGGCGCAACGACTACATCCTGCAGGAGCGCATGAGCTTCGAGCCGGTCATCGAGACCCCGCATGGCGCGACCCAGGCAGAGATACGCATCATGTATATCTGGCCTCCGCACGGCGAACTGACTCCGGTGATGTCGCTGGTGCGCATGGGACGGGGCAAGATGATGGGCGTTGACCATAACCGCGATCTGGAGTGGGTAGGCGCATCTGCTGGCCTCACGGTTTGAAATTGCGGTCGTATCCGGTCATCTCCAGATATCCCACGCCGTGAATGGCCGCTCCTGCGCGGGTCCCGTTGAAGTCCACCGCGCCCTCCCAATAGCTGGGAGCTATTTTCGTCGGCCCGGTGCTCGCCAACTCCTGTGACTGCAAAGGAGTGGATACGTTGAGGACCAAACCTAAGCCCGGCACGGCAACCCTCCACGCGATGGGATAGGTGGCATGGGTCTGCGGGCTCGTCCACACCGCGCCCGTAGGGTCCATCACGAAATCTTTCAACGATAGATGAGTGCTCGCGCCGGAGGCATCGACAAAGGTTCCGGAGGAGTACGCCCCCACGCTGCCGTCCTTGCGCCGCAGTCGATAGAGCATAAGCTCGGCATTATCCTCGAGTTGGATACTGAGCCAGTCCCAGCCTCTAATGTCTTCATCTTCATCATCATCTTTCGAGGTGAAGAACTCGTGGTCCATCCAGGAGTTGCCTTCCACCTGATAGTTCTTGCCGCCCCACTTGATGCTGCCCTGCGTGAGCAATCGCGTGAAGGAAATGTAGTGCGACGCATTGCCCGCGCCTTCGGACTTCTGGCTCACGCCATCCACGCCGTTGATCACCGGCGGCTTGCGCGAAACCATGGAGAGCTGCAATCGAAGGCCGTCGGCAATCGCCTGCAATTGCTGCCCGCCGCCGCCCAGATGCACCTGCCAATTGCCGTTCCATATTATTCCGCTCTGCTCATCAAT
Source organism: Acidobacteriaceae bacterium (assembly GCA_039934875.1). Classification (GTDB taxonomy): domain Bacteria; phylum Acidobacteriota; class Terriglobia; order Terriglobales; family Acidobacteriaceae; genus JBDTLH01. Next base: position 9,376 of record JBDTLH010000371.1, read on the forward strand.
CCCCGCAATGCCCGGGCCTGCGCGATTGAGGCGCTCGGTATGAAAGAATTTGTGTCCGCTCAGATCACTCAACGCGAGATGCGCAAGATAGAGGTTGCGAATATTCCAGTCAGAGGAGGGCGCTGGCCTGCGATCCACTCCCTGGCGGAAAAACGTTAGCTCAAATCCGAAGCGGTGTCCGTCTGCGGATTTCAGATTACCGGTGTAGTACCACCATTCCGTCTGATATTGCGGATGGTTAAAGTCATCGCGGGGAAATTGGTATTGATATCCAGGAAGCGCCACAACATAGTTCTGCGCCCATCCCGAGCCAAGCAGCAGTGGAAGCAGGAGCAGGCCGATCCACCTATTCTTCATGGACGACCTCAATGGGATTGAGGCGTTGCGCGATGCGCGCGGGATAGAGTCCCGCCAGCACCGTAGCAACGTAAACCACGGTCAGCCCGCCCAGCAAAATCGCGACCGGCCAGTGAAACTGGATGGTCCAGCCAAACGATTGCTTGTTGATGACGAAGATCAGCACTAGCGAAAGCGCAACGCCGAGGATGATTCCGGCGACGTTGGAGAGGATGCCAATGATTCCCGCTTCGACCAAAATCAACTTGCGCACCTGGGGCATGGATGCGCCAATAAAGCGCAGCAGCCCGAACTCGCGCCGGCGGTCGATCACAATCGACATCAACGAACCGGCGACGCCCATGATTGCGACCAGGATCGCGACTGCTTCCAGCGCATAGGTGATGGCGAACGTCTGGTCGAAGATGCGAATGGCTTGGCTGCGCAGATCGCGGTTTGAGAAAACGAGCACGGCATAGCCCGATGCCGCTTTCTCGATCTCCTGGCGCACCATCTCCATGTCCGCTCCAGGTGACAGATAGACGGCGAGGTTGGACGCTGCGGGATCGGGCAAGTAACGCAGCATCACCGAACGGTCGAGGAGGATAGTGCCGCGCTCGCTGCCGTAGTCGTAGAAGACGTCAGCGATCTTGAATGGTTCAACCTTCGCGCCCAGTGCGAGCGAGAGAGTGTCTCCCGCCTTCACATGATGTTTGTTGGCAAAGGGTTCGCTCACGATCGCATTGTTGCCTGCTTGCAGCGTGCCCAATACCTGCTCCGGAGAGCGATGCGACAGAAATCCTGAAGCGCGATAGTAGCGGGAGAGCTTTGTATCCGCTGAGGCGAGCATGGCCGGCATTCCTTGATAAACGATCTCATAGGCGCGAAAGCGGTCCACTCCGGAGACACCGGGCAGCTTTTGGATCTTGTCCGTGAGCTCGAGCGAGATAGTGGGATGACGGTCAGCGGCGGGGTCTCCCGCGGGACTGAGGTAAAGATCGGCGGGCAGTTGGCTATCCATCCAGGTCACGACCGTCTGGCGGAAGCTGCCGACCATAATGCCTACGGAGGTCATCATTGCAATTGCGGTCGAGAGCGCGCCCACCAGCACCGCGGTGCGGCGCAGCGAAGCGGTGAGGCTGCGGGAGGCGAGCAGCGCCTCGACTCCGAGCAGCTTGTGCAAGAGCGGCGCGGCGGCGCGACTCACGGCATACACCAACGAAGGGACCGCCATCGCCGAGGCCGCGATGAGCAGCAGCGCCGATAGATATCCGAAGAGCGGCTTGCCGGCAATGGCAGGGGGCTGGGATGCCAATACTCCGGCAAATGCGAGAACCAGGGCAATCCATAGATCGCGGGAGCGGTGCACCTGGGCAGAGTATTCGCGCTGTCCGCGCGCCATCGCCTCCACCGGAGAGACTGATGCGGCCTCCCGCGCAGGCGAGAGCGCGGAAGCGATGACGACGCCGATGCCCACTACGAACGACAGCGCCACTGATCCCCAGGTGAGCGCCAGGGAGCCGGGCCGGCTGCTCACATAGAGCGCATCCACAGTAGCCGCGAGCAGATGGACGGCCCCCGCGGCCATCAACCGGCCTAACGGAAGCGCCAGCAAAGACCCCGCGATGCCAAAGCATATTGCCTCGCCCAGAAATGCGGCGAGCACCAAACGGCGGTCCGCACCGAGCGCGCGCACAATCCCGATCTCGTGCCGGCGGCGCACTACTGAAACCGAGATCGTGTTGTAAATCAAGAACGCGCCTACCACCAGCGCGACATAACTCAGGATCTGCAAGTTCCAGCGAAATGCCGAGAGCATGCGCCGGTTGGCGTCGGTGCGGCTTCCCTGGGGATTCACTTCAACGCCCGCGGGAAGCGCCGCGCGCAGACGGGTACGCCACTCGTCTATTCCGACGCCGGAGTGCTCGGGAAGCTTGAGCAGAATGCGGTCCACTCTGTTTCGCTTCGCGGTGGCAATCTGGGCGGCGGCGATGTCCATCAGAATGTAGCGATTGGCGACGCTCATCCCGGAGCTAGGCAACAGTCCGCGGACCGTGTACTCCCGCTCGTGATCATTGATCAACAGCCGCAGGTGATCGCCGAGCTTGTGCCCCGATGCTTGCGGCATCCAGATGGAATCGGCATCGGTCAGATGCTCCAGCGCGTCGGGCGCGAGCGGGCCGGCCGCTTTGCCTTGAATATCATTCGATTCACCCACCAGATCCACGCCGATGAGAGGCACCGTGTGGCCGGTCGAAACGACCATGGCGTGGTCTTCCATGCGCGGACTCACGCGCAGCGCATAGGGCAATTGCGCCAGCACGCCGACAACGTTGTCAGGTACTCCACCCGCCGCCGTCACCTCAAAATCCGAATCTCCGGCCAGCGTCTCCATCGAAGACTGGAATGACCCCGCCGCAGCATTCCCGGCAAGATGGATCGCCAGCACCACGCTCACCCCCAGCGCGACAGCGAACACGGTCAGCAAGAGCCGCGTCTTCTCCCGCCACATCGGACGCAGCATGAACCGCCAGAACAAAGAAAACGACGACGGCGAGGTCACGGGCGGACCATTTCCGCAATCTCTCCGTCACGCATACGCACTACGAGGTCCGCGATGGCGGTGACTTCGACGCTGTGCGTGGCCATCACAACTGCCGCCTTCTGCTCGCTGGCGACGCGGCGCAGCAGTTCGAGCACCACATCACCCGTCGTCGTGTCCAGGTTTCCGGTCGGCTCATCCGCGAGCAACAGGCGCGGTGCATGCACCAATGCCCGCGCGATAGCCACCCGCTGCATCTGCCCGCCGGAGAGTTGATGGGGCAGCCGGTCCGCATAAGTATCCAGCTCCACCCACGCCAGCCGTTCCATTGCGAGCGCACGCGCATTCGCGACCCCAGCCAGCAACAGCGGCAATTCGACATTCTCTATCACTGAAAGCGTTTGCAGCAGTTGAAACGACTGAAAAATAAATCCCACCCTCTCCCGCCGCAATCGGGTGAGCTGCCGATCATTCAAGGAAGAAGTCGAGGTGCCTTCGAGCAACACCTGCCCGCTGGTGGGAAAATCCATCGCTCCCGCCAGATTCAGCAGCGTGGATTTGCCGCATCCGCTTCTGCCCACCAGCGCAACAAACTCGCCCGCCGCGACCGCAAGCGACACCTGCTTGACCGCCGACACCGATTGCCCCTCGTTTACATACAGCTTGGTGACATCTTCAAGAGACAGCAGCGGCGCCGTCAATCTGTCTTCAATTTCCGCGACCGCAACCGGGGATGGGAGATGCATGGGTTAAAACAATAGATGTTCCGCCGCCTCGAAGCGCCGCTTTATCTCGCCGTACCCGCAGCACGATAAAATGAGCTTTGCTACTCAACCGTCGCCAATTGATTCTGGCCCTCTTGGCTGCGCCAGTCCTCGCCGCGACCGCGCCGCCGCAAAGGCCCAGGCGGAAAACGGTAACTCGTACTCCGGTGCGGCCCTCGGCGCGTTCTCAAGACCAGGACCTGCTCGATCAGACGATCATCTTTCCCGCGGCTCTTTACTTCAGCGAACAAGCCGATCGCGCCACCGGAATCATCAAGGACCGCGCCTACAACACCGGTTATGATACTCGCGAGATCGGCAGCATTGCCGCTACTGGCTTCGGGCTCACTGGCCTCTGCATCGCCGCCCATCGCAAGCTGCTGCCCATCGGACTGTGCCAGGAGCAAATTCGCCGGACTCTGCGCTACTTCGCCCGCTCCGCCCGCAACGAGCATGGTTTTTTCTATCACTTCATTAATACCCGTGACGGGAGCCGCCTCTGGGCGTGCGAACTTTCCAGTGTGGATACCGCCATACTCCTCTGCGGAATCCTCACCGCCCGCCAGGCGTTCTTCGCCGATACTGAAATCCGCCAGCTTGCGAGCGCCATCTATGAGCGCGTGGATTGGCCCTGGATGATGAACAGCGCTCCCACTCTTTGCCACGGATGGAAGCCGGAAGGCGGCTTTCTGCCGGGATACTGGGAGCACTATAGCGAGCTCATGATGATCTACCTGCTCGCCATCGGCTCCCCCACTCACCCCATCCCCGCCGAGAGCTGGGACGCATGGACGCGCCCGCAAATGGATTTTCAGGGCATCCGTTACATCGGCGCGAGCGATCCGCTCTTCGTGCATCAGTTTTCTCACGCCTGGTTCGACTTCAGAGATAAGCGCGACCGTTATACCAATTACTTTCGAAACTCCGTTAAGGCGACCAACGCCCACCGCCTTTTTTGCCTCTCGCTGCACGACCGCTTACCGGAATACGGCGCCGCTATGTGGGGCGTCTCCGCCTCCGATTCGCAGCGGGGATATACGATCTGGGGCGGTCCGCCCATGATCGGCAACGTCGATGGGACCATCGTGCCCTGCGCCGCCGCAGGTTCCCTGCCTTTTTTGCCCGCCGAGTGCGCCGCCGTAATGCGCAACATCAGCACACGTCATCCCACTGCCTTGGGCCGTTACGGGTTCACCGACGCCTTCAACCTGCGCACCAAGTGGTATGACTCAGACGTGCTCGGCATCGATCTCGGCATCTCCATGTTGATGGCGGAAAATTTGCGCTCGCAATACGTCTGGAACACTTTCATGAGTAATCCAGAAGTCACACGCGCCATGGAGCTCGTAGGCTTCGAGCCTGACGTCGCGTAGCCGCGGACCCTGAATGCGGCGCCTACTTGATCTCGATCACTGCCAGTCCCCACCCGGGAAGTTTCACCTGCAGTGAATCTCCGCTGAAGGCCAGCTTGTGCGGCGCCGGCAAAACGCTGGCGCGCTTCAACGATTCAATCTGATCGCCGGTAAGCGTCTTAGGTTTTCCCATCGCGTCATAGGCTGGCAGCACATTGCCATGCTCCGCATCCACGACTGATATCATCGCCGTGGTTCCATGCTTGCCGCTCAGATGCAGCGTGAACTCGCGCGCGGGCCCTTGCTTCTCGGGAGGCGCGTAGTTCCACACCGCGATCACGTAACTCCCGTCATCGCGTTTGGTCACCAGCACGTCATCCGATTGCGATGCGACGCGCTCCGTCCCCAACGTATGGAAGAGCTTAAACGCATTGAATGCCGCTTTGGGAATTCCATATTCCGCCACCAGGCCAAAGCCGCCATAGAACGGCTGCGTTATCACTCCCTGCTCTTCGAAGACATCTGAAAATGTCCAATAGGACATTAGGTTGACCAGCCCATCGCACGCGCGAATCGTGTTCGCCATCCACGGCCCCATAAACGGAGAGTCGGTCACCTCCACCTGGTTGCCATAGCTGGCATTGAACTCCGACCAGATCAGCGGCAACTGCGGCTTTCCCGACGCGGCGATCTGGTCGTGTACCTTCTTCACCGCGCGGCACACCATGTCCCGCCGTGAAATTTGTTCATCCGTGCCGAAGACGTCCTTCGCGGTGTCGTTGCCATAGACGTGCGTGGAAAAGAAATCGATGGGCACATTCGCCTGAATGCAGTGCGCGATGAACTTCTCCGCCCATGCCGCCTGCGCCGTCGCCGGACCACCCACTCGCACCCGCGCGCTGGCCCGCTTCAGACCGCGCACCGCTGAATCGTAGAGCTGATAATAGGTGGTGTCCTTGGGGACGCCAGTCCAGAAATCTATGTTGGGCTCATTCCACACCTCGAAGTACCACTGCGAAACTTCGTCGATTCCGTAACGGTCAATCAGGTGCTTGGCAAACTGGTAATTCAACTCCTCCCACTTCTTCCAGTCATTCGGAGGATTGGGCAACGGCTTATACCAGAACGCATGCGTGTGCGTGCTCGACGAAAGCTTGCTGGGCATGAAGCTCAGCTCGATAAACGGCCTCACTCCGTTCTTCAGCAGCCCGTCATAAATCTGATCGATATACGAGAAGTTGTAAACCGGATTGCCCTGCGCGTCCTCGCTATAAAGCCCGGTCTCATCGGAGAGGATGTTGTGGAAGCGCACATACTTGAAATCGGTAATTTTTTTTACCGCGCGCAGATCGCTGCGATAGCTCTCGCGCATGGTAAGCACCGCGCGTCCTGAGCCGAACATCTGCTCCCAATAATGCGGGAATGGCTTGGATGGGGCGCCGAGATTGATTTCGATCGATTCGTTCTGTGGCGGCGCAGCGGACGCGGGAGCAGTCTGGCAGGGCAACCCCAGAGGCATGATGCAAAGAGCGAGTGCAATAAAGATCTTATGTGGATTCATATTTCTAAAGTAGTCTGCTCATCGATAGACCGCCGATGGTAGATCCCCGGCTTTAGCTAATAAATTCGCGGCTTTACGGTTTGCGGAGAAAGTCAGGATTCTGACCCCAGGGCCTAAAGGCCCTACTGAATTATGAACGACATATCCCCGGCATAAATGCCGGGGTCTACCCAAATCCCGGCATAAATGCGTCTACCCAAACTCGACTTTTTCCGCAGCCTGTTTAGCCGCCGAGGTTAACTTAGAAATGGAACCGCGCCTGCAACTCCAGCACCCGTCCGGCGGTCGAGCCCAACGCCCGCCCAAATAATGGATTATTAATCGTCGTATTAGCTGCACCGAAGTTGAACGGCAGCAGATTCGTAATATTAAGCACGTTAAATGCATTCGCCCGCAGTTCAATTCCTACCGATTCCGTGAACCGGAACTGCTTACCAACGCTCAAGTCCACTGACTTGTAATCCGGACCACGGAGGCTGTTGCGGCCTATCGCTGGAACGCCCGGCGTCTTCACATCATAGTAAGCCG
>JBDTLH010000372.1:0-13506 GCA_039934875.1 Acidobacteriaceae bacterium
GAGCGTCCGGCATTCATCAACGATGTCCTAGATCGCTATCAATCCGTCGCATGTGATCGTCCCGGCGAAGAAAATGTCTTCCGCTTCTATCAAATGGACATCACCCTCGCGCGCGCAGCCGAAGCCCCAGACTGACACCTGGATCGCCAGCGCAGTCCAAAACCCGACTCTTATTGCGGGACTGCCGCGGAAGACGTGCGTCATAAATGCGCATGGCGACTGATGCGGAATAGCAGATGCCTTGGCTACGGCGCTCTTGATTTCGGGCTATCGTTTTCCCCACGTTGAAATGTGGAGGTAATCAACGCTGCCGCTACGCGGCTGCTTCGTCCGAATAATGCGGGGGGGCGGGTCACCTTATTCCTTACCGATTACCCTTTACCGATTTGTTTGAAACCTTTTCCCCTCTCATCCGTATTTACCTCATGCAAACCCTCGCCCAGGACCTTCGCTACGCTCTCCGGCAACTGCGGCTCTCTCCCATCTTCGCCACCACCGCGATTGTGACCCTGGCCCTGGGCATCGGCGCAACCACTGCCATCTTTTCGCTCGTTCACTCCATCATGCTGCGCTCCCTGCCGGTCGCCGATCCCGCCAGCCTCTATCGCATCGGCGACAGCGACGAGTGCTGCGTCGAAAGCGGGCTGCAGGACGATTGGAGCATCTTCTCCTACGCCCTCTATCAGCGCTTCCAGCAGGCCGCACCCGAGTTCGAGCAGTTGGCTGCCTTCCAGGGCGGCGGCGGCGGACTAGGCGTGCGCCGCGCCGACAGCCATGAGCCCGCCAAACCGCTGCGCGGTGAGTTCGTCAGCGGAAACTATTTCTCCATGTTCGGCGTCAACGCCTTCGCCGGACGCACCCTTACTCCCAGCGACGACCGGCCCTCCGCTGCGCCTGCCGCCGTCCTCAGCTATCGCGAGTGGCAGCAGTCCTACGCCTCCGATCCCAAAGTGCTCGGAGCCACCTTCATCCTCGAAGGACATTCCTTCACCATCGTCGGCATCGCCCCGCCCGGCTTCTATGGCGACACCCTGCGCAGCGATCCTCCCGCCCTCTGGCTCCCCCTGCAACAGGAGCCGATGGTCATGGGCGACAACTCGCGGCTCAACCTTCCCGCAACCAACTGGCTGCGGATCATCGGCCGGTTGAAGCCCGGCGCCAGCTCCTCCACTCTGCCCGCGCGCTTCACCACCATCATCCGCCAATGGATCCCAGAGAGCGGCATGACCACCGATCCCGAACAGTCAGCGCGCATCCGCAAACGTCTCCCCCAGCAACATGTTGAGGTCGTGCCCGCCGGCGGCGGCGTCGCCATCATGAAGCGCGAATACCATGACAGCTTGCGCCTGCTGATGATCATCTGCGCCGTGGTGCTGCTGATCGCCTGCGCCAACATCGCCAACCTGCTGCTCGCCCGCGGAGCAGTGCGCCGCCAGCAAACCTCCGTGCAACTCGCGCTAGGCATCTCGCGTCGCCGCCTTGTCCGCCAGGCCCTCACCGAAAGCGTTCTCCTGGCCGGGCTCGGCGGTCTTGCCGGAATCGCCGTCGCCTATGCCGGCACCCGCCTCGTGCTGGCCCTCGCCTTTCACAGCGCACACTTCGTTCCCATCCATGCCACGCCCTCGCTCCCGGTGCTCGCCTTCGCCTTCATACTCTCGCTGCTCACCGGCGTTCTCTTCGGCACCGCGCCCGCCTGGCTCGCGACCCATGCCGATCCCGCCGAGGCGTTGCGCGGCGCAAACCGCAGCACCCGCGACAGCTCTTCCTTGCCCCAGAAGGCGCTGGTCATCGTGCAGGCGACTCTCTCCGTGGTGCTGCTCGCCAGCGCCGGAATGCTCACCCACAGCCTGCGCAATATGGAACATCGCGATTTCGGCTTCGCCCCGCAAAACCGCGTCGCGGTGGAGTTGCAGCCACCGCCGGCCAGCTACACGCCCGAACGTCTCGCCGCTCTCTACCGCGCCGCGATTGAGCGTCTCGACCGCATTCCCGGCGTCGAACGCGCCGCATTCGTCATGTACAACCCCCTCTCCGGCGACAACTGGGGAGAAGGGGTCGCTGTCGAAGGCAAGCCGCAGACGGAAGACAGCGACGCCTCCTGGGAGCGCGTCAGCGCCGGCTTCTTTGAGACCGTCGGAGAACCCATCCTGCGCGGCCGCGGCATCACCGAACAGGACAACGCCAATACCCGCCCCATCGCCGTCGTCAACGAAGCCTTCGCGAAGAAGTTCTTCCCCAATGAAGACCCACTGGGCAAGCACTTCGGAATGGATCTTCCCGCCTATGCCGGCACCTACGAGATCGTCGGCGTCGTGCGGGACGCCAAATACACTGATCCGCAAGGCAAAACCCGCTCCATGTTTTTCGTGCCCCTGGCCCAGACCGCTCCCTATAAAGGGTCAATCGAGCGGGTCGAGACCGAGTCCCACTTCATGCGCGGCGCCATGCTGCTCTATCACGGAGAGACCGGCTCGCTCGAACCTCAACTCCGCCGCGCCCTTGGCGAGGTGGACGCAAACCTGGCCATCATCTCCGTCCAACCCTTCCCCGAGCTGATCGCCATCAACTTCGACCAGCAGCGCGCGGTCGCCCAGCTCGCCGGACTCTTCGGCATCCTCGCCCTGATACTCGCCGCCGTGGGACTTTACGGCGTCACCGCCTATACCGTGGCCCGCCGCACCAACGAGATCGGCGTGCGCATGGCGCTCGGCGCGAACCGCACCAATGTCATCCGTCTGGTCCTGCGCGGCGCATTTCTGCAAATCGCAATCGGACTCGCAATCGGCATCCCACTCGCCATCGCCGCCGGACGCCTGCTCGGCTCGCAGCTCTATCAGGTCTCCAGTTGGGACCCCGCCGCCCTGGCCACCGCCATCGCCCTGCTCGCCCTCTGCGCCCTGCTCGCCTCCATTATCCCCGCCCAGCGCGCCGCCTCCGTTGACCCGGTAAAAACTCTGCGCACGGAATGAGGGCGGCGGCGGCATGGTTCAGCCCAGCGTGCCAACGCAATCACAAATCACGCAGCTCCCGCGAAACCTTCATCTTCTGCCGCACCAGCCGCGCCATTTCAGCCACGTCGTTCTGCCGCTCCGCCGAGGAGAGTTCCGCTCCGAGGCGGCGCTGCTCGCGCTCGAGATGCATGCGGCGCAATGCCATCACCGAATGGCGCAGCAACTCCACATTGAAATCATCGCCCGCGGATGATTCCATCAAGACGCTCGCGAGCACCCGCCGGGCGTCATCTTCGAGGGGCAGGTCGGTCACATGCTGCGCCTCTGGATTAGCGAGCAACACTGTAAACAGCGACTCCGTGCCTAATCCTTCCTGCAGTAACTCGTGGGCCATCGCTTCGCGCAGATGCTGCTGCGTCTCGAAAAATTCCGCAGGGACGCCGGGCGCGAGCGCCCGCAAGAGCACCTTCTCGGAATCGGTGATGGCGCCCACGGCCTGCGCTGTCACTTGTCGAGTGGCGCGGGTCACCGCCGCCTGCTTCAACTCCTGGCGCAAGGTGGTCGAATCAATGCCCAATTTCTGCGCGGCATCCATCGCCAGCTCGTCGCGCTTAATGCGGTTCGGTATGCGTTGGATGTGGGGGAGGAGCCAGTTCACCGCTTTGACCTTGGCGTCGGCGGTGCGCTGAGGGAAGAGAGCGCGCGCCCGCTCAATCAAGTAATCCGTATAGGGCAGCGAGGCTTTGAGGGCCTGGGCATAGGCTTCCTTGCCCCTGCGACGGATGTACAGGTCAGGATCGAAGCCGGCGTCGAGCGTCAATATGCGGACGTTGAACTCCTCCTCAAGCAGCAGCGCCAGCGATTTCTCGGTCGCGTTCGCGCCGGCGTTGTCGGGATCGAAGTTGACTACGATGTTCTTCGAGAACCGGCCTAGCAGCCGTACCTGCACCTCGCTGAACGCGGTTCCCGATGTGGCAATCACATTCTGAAATCCCGAGGCATAGACGGTGATGCAATCGACATTGCCCTCGACCACGATGGCGTAATCGAGTTTGCGGATCGCGTCTTTTGCCTTGTCTAGATTAAAGAGCACCCGCCCTTTGGTATAGATCGGCGTCTCGGGGGAGTTCAGGTATTTCGGGCCGGACTTGTCGTCATTCGATAGAGTGCGTCCGGTGAAGGCGATGATGCGGCCCGCCTCATTCGCGATGGGAAAGAGCACGCGATTGCGGAAGGTAGGATAGAGCGCGTTCACTCCGCCGGTCTCGTCCTTCCACTTGAAGAGTCCGGAGAGCTTCAACTGCTCTTCGTTAAACTGCGCATTCTTTATGAAGCGGTCGCGCAAGTGGAACCCGCTCTCCGGGGCGTAGCCGATGCGAAAGGCCTTTATCGTGTTTTCATCGAGGCCGCGCTGCTGCGAGAGATACTCCCGCGCGCGTGCTCCCTCCGGAGAGTGCAACTGCTGCTGAAACCACTCCGCCGCGCGGTCGTGCATCTCCAGTAATGCTCCGCGCTGCTGCGCCTCCGCTGCCTCCTGGGGAGAGAACTGCTGCTTGGGCAGTTGAATTCCCATCTTTTGCGCGACCATTCGCACCGACTCGGGAAACGTCACGTTCTCGATCTCTTTTACAAACTGAAAGACGTCTCCCGACTTGCCGCAGCCGAAACAATGGTAGAACTGCCGCGTCTGATGCACCGAAAACGACGCGGTCTTCTCCTGATGAAACGGACACAGCCCCTGCCAATTCTGTGCGCCTGCCTTCTTCAGGCGCACATAATCGCCGATGATGCGGACGATATCGGTTTGCTCTTTGAGCTGTTGTGTGAAATCAACCGGAGGCATGTCGCATTGGCCTTGATTCCGTAGCGCTGAACCGAACAGAGTTTAGGTTACTCGAGTAAACTCAGGAACTCCTCACGGAAATTCCTAGTTGGCGAGACCGGGATCACGATCGCCTCGCTCAAATGAGTCCCTCTGAGCGCAGCGCTGCTTCATCGAGTTCAACGTGCTGTTTCATGGCCACGCCTTCCCTTGTTGCCTCTTCAGTGAGGGCGGATGCACATTCGTTCTGTAGTAGCAACCGTTCTGTCAGCAGTGACTCTAGTTGCGCCCGGTCGCGCGCACGCGCGACAGGATATTTTTTTTGCCGGATGAATGAAGGGCGTCACAATCACCCCAAAGCCGCCGCTTTCTTGATCCCCGGTTTGCAATCGGATGAGGTGCAGCGTCAGGTCGGAACTCATCAACTGATTATCCTTCCTCTGCTCACTCTGCACAACTCCTATCCTGCCGCTACCTATCCCCGCAGCTCCACCACCGTCGCCCCCGCTCCGCCCTCGTTCTGCGGAGGCTCCGCCACCGTCGCCACATGCGGATGCCGCCGCAAAAACTCCCGCAGCGCCTTGCGCAATATGCCCATGCCGCTGCCGTGGACGATGCGGATGCGGGATTGTCCGGACAGAAATGCGCGGTCGAGAAATTTCTCCACATCGTCGGTCGCCTCATCGACGTTCTTGCCGATCACGTTGATCTCCGTCGTAGGAGCATAGTCGTCATCCTCGCGCAATGACAAGTTGATACCCCGAGAACGCGCCGCCTGGACGGGGGTCTGCATGTCCTGTTTTTGAGTGCTGACGATTACTTGTGCAATGTCCGCGCGCGGGACCTTCACCTTCATGGGGCCCATCTGCACCTCAAAGGTGTTTTCATCCACCTTGCGGGCGATGACCGCGATCTTGCCCAGCGATTTCAGTTTGACGCTGTCGCCGACACTGACATGCTTTACAATATGCGGCTGCGCATGTTCGTCGTTCTTGTCCGCGCCAGTGGTGTGGGCCACTACTGTGGAATTGAAGGATTCACTGAACTCGCGCCGCAACTTGGATATGCGCCGCTCGGCGTCTTTCGAGAGTTTTTGCTGCGCCGCGCGCTCCTGCACCGCATTGACCGCCTCGCGCGCCTGATACTCGAACTCGTGCAGCAGATCGCCCAGCTTGCGCTCCAGCTCTTTGGTGCGCTGGCGCTGCTCCTTCAGGCCTTCGAGTTCGAGCCGTTTCTTCTCCGCATCGACCTCGGCTTCGCGCCGCCGCAAATGAGATCGTTCTTTTTCAGCCGCTGATATTTCCTGATGGAGATGGTCGAGGAAGTTTGCGATGTCCTGTGTCTGCGTCGCCAGTTTTGCCCGCGCGTCGCCGATAATCAAATCATTCAGGCCGAGCCGTTGCGCGATATTAATGCCGGCGCTTGCGCCCGGAACTCCCATCTTCAACTCATAGGTGGGTTGTAAGGTGCGCTCGTCGAAGCCCACCGCCGCATTCAACACGCCGGGGTTATTGGTGGCGTAGATTTTGAGCGCGGTGTGGTGGGTGCTGATGATGGTGAACGCGCCGATGCGGCGAAAGTGGTCGGCAATGGCCACGGCCAGCGCCGCTCCTTCTTCCGGGTCGGTCGCCGATCCCAGTTCATCGAGCAATACCAGCGAGCGGTTGGTTGCCGCCTTCGAGATGAAATCAATGTTGGTGACGTGCGCGGAGAAGGTGGAGAGATTCTGCTCAATCGATTGATAGTCTCCGATGTCGGCCAGCACCGCGTCGAATATGGGCAGCTCCGCGTCGTCGGCGGTGACCGGAATGCCGGATTGCGCGGCCAGCGCCAGGATGCCGGTGGTTTTGAGCCCAACTGTTTTGCCGCCGGTATTCGGTCCGCTGATAATGACCTCGCGGGGGATGATCTCGCGCTGAGCACGCGCATTCAGGTCGAAGCTCAAGGGGACCACCTGCATCCCTTTGGCACGCAGGTTGCGCATCAACACCGGATGCCGCGCCCTGATCAGCGCGACGTTTTGCTCCACAAAGCGGGGTTCAGTCGCGCCGTATTCAATGGCGAAGCGCGCCTTGGCAAATTGCACCTCCATCTCCGCCAGCACTTCGAGCGCGATCATCAGCGCGCCGGAATATTCGCCCAGTACCCGTGTTAGTTCGAGCAGTATGCGATAGACCTCCGCCTGCTCTTCGGCAATGAGGCGCAGCAGTTCGTTGTTTTGCTCGATTGTCTCCATGGGCTCGACATAGACGGTCTGCCCGGACGAACTCGCACCATGCACCACGCCGCCCACCTTGCGCCGCTGCTCCGTTTTGACGGGGATGACGAAGCGATCGCCGCGAATGGTAATGAGTTCCTCCTGCACGGTGCCCTCCGCACTCAGGCGCCGGAGATGGGTGCGCAGGGACTCCTGGATGGTGCGCTGCTGGCGCTCGATCTCCCGGCGGATGCGATGGAGCGCGGCAGAAGCATGGTCGGAGATCGTGCCATCGGGCTCGATCTTGCCTTGAAAAGCGCGAAGCAGCGGACTCAAATCCACCATGCCCGCCGCCAATTCCGGGACCTCTCGCCAATTCAATCCCAGGCTCGGCGATTGCGCGATGGAGCGCCACTCGGTCGCGCGCTCCGCGAGAAACATCACTTGTCGCAACTCGTTGATTTCGAGGGCGACGCCGACGATCTTCGCCTGGTTCAGCAGATCGCGCGCGTCGAAGAGTCCGGCGAAATCGAAGCCATTGCCAGCGCGCAGGAATTCGCGAACCTCGGAGGTAAGCCGCTGCTGCCGCTCGATCCACGCCAGCTCCGTGGTTGGCGATAGGGCCAGGACGCGCTGCTGCCCCAGCGCCGACTGCGTGTATCCGGCGATGATCTGCAACAGCTTGTCGTATTCGAGGGCCTGGCGACTGGTGTACTGCACAGAACCAGTTTCAGGGTTCTGGTTGCAAGTTTCAAGTTGTATCCTACTTCCACGATGTCAAACGCCTCCGAATGCATATCTCAAGGCCGCGAAGCCCGCAAAGAAAACCGGCTATCCGCAGCCCGAGCACATTACGCCGAAGCGGCTCAGATTTATCACGCCGAAAATAATCCACTAGCCTATGCCCACACGATCCGGCACATTGCAGATATGCATCTCGATGAATCAAATCATGCCGAAGCGAAACCACTCTATGAAGAATCTCTGCGGATTTATCGCGGCAACCTCGATACAAAGCTTCTCGATCTGGCAAATACAATAAGGCCCTACGCTCTTCTTAACGAGGCATCAGGAAACCTCGACACAGCCAGGCAGCTCTGGCAGGAAGCCAGAACACTCTATTCCTCGCTTGGGTTGGAAGCAGGCGTCAATGAATGTGACGCCCACCTGGCAAAGATCCAACCGCGCTCTCAATCCTGACCTGCTGATCTAGAGTCTCTCCATCGAAGGCGGAGCCGCATCTTCCGCCGATGCCCATGCTTGGTTGGGCGTGCTGCCCATCTCAAACACCAGCTTCCCACCTTGTGCTAAACCCGCGTGACGCAACCAGACTTTGTCATGCGGCTTGCCGTTCAACGTCACCGATTGGATGTACCTGTCATCAGGCGACTTCCGCTTTGCCACAATCACCAGTTCCCTACCCTCTCCCACTTGAACGACGGCGCGATCGAAGAGCGGCGTTCCGATCACATAATTCGCGCTCACCGGATCGACCGCATAAAATCCCAGCGCGCTGATGACGTACCACGCGGACATCTGGCCGCAATCTTCATTGCCCGCCAATCCATCCGGCTGATCGTCATACATCGTCTCCAGTAATTGACGCACGCGTTCTTGTGTCTTCCACGGAGCGCCCGCATACGCATAGAGATAAGCAATATGATGGCTCGGCTCATTGCCGTGCGCATACTGGCCGACCAGTCCGGCGATGTCGGGAGGAGCATCCGGCGGCTGCTCAGAGCTGGCGTTGAACAACCCATCGAGCTTGGCAACGAAGGCCTCGCGCCCGCCGAACATCTCGATGTACGCCCTTAGGTCGTGCTGGTTAGCGAACGTCGCCTGCCATGCATTGCATTCGGTGAAGTCGCGCCATTGTTTGGAGTGCCCCATCGCGCGTGGATCGAACGGCTCCGCCCAGCGGCCGTCTTCCAGCTTCGGATGAATGAACTTCATCTGCTGATCGAAGAGGTTGCGGTAATTCGAAGAGCGCTTGAGCAACGCGTGAGATTCGTCGTTTTCGCCCGCGGCACGCGCGACATGAGCGATTGCCCAATCGTCGTAGCAGTAGTCCATTGTCTTGCTGGCAGACTCGCCGATTTTGTCGGCGGGAATGAAACCATACCTGCGGTAGAGCGCCAGCCCCTCGAAATCATCCTGAAAGGCGCGCTGTTTCATGGGCGCGTATGCCTGCACCACATCGATGCCCTTAAATCCTTTCTGCAGGGCTTCGGCGATCACCACGACCGAGTGATACCCGGTCATGGTGAATGTCTCACGGCCATCCAGCGGCCAAATTGGCAGTCCGGCGGGGCTCTCGTGCGCCATGCGGATGAGGTTGCTGGCGAAGTCCGGCACCCGCTCGGGCAGTATGAGGGTATAGAGCGGATGTGCCGCGCGATAGGTGTCCCACAGCGAGTAGGTACTGTAGTTGTGCAGCTTCGCGGGCGCATGATGCAGCTCACCGTCCATGCCGCGATACTCGCCGTCCGCGTCGTCAAACAACGCCGGAGCGATCATGGCGTGATAAAGGGCGGTGTAGAAGATGGTCTTGTGCTTGCTGTTTGCAGTCTCGATCCGGATGCGCCCTAGCTCGCGATTCCAGGCGTCGTTTGCAGAATTGCGCACGCGTTCAAAGTTCCAATCGGGCAGCTCGGCATGGAGGTTTGCCAAGGCTTTTTCTGCGCTCACCCCGGAGAGAGCGCATTTCACCAGCACAACTTCGCCTTCTTGACTTGGCATCTCGAGCACGCACTTCAATGATTTGCCCTTCGCCGGAGTCGCATCCGTCTTAACATCATCGGAATAGAACTGCGCGCGCTGAAATGGCCTGGAGAACAGCATGGCGAAATAAATCTGCCGTCCTTTCGCCCAGATGTCCGTGCTGCGTCCGCCGAGGATCGTGTCATTGCCAACGACTTTCATTTCCGACCACAACACCGTGTTCTGTTTCTCGGTGGGACTGCCGTAACGGTGCGCCAGGTCAAGAATGAAATGGCTGCGATCGCTTTTGGGGAAGGTGTACCGGTGTAATCCAACGCGCTCGGTCGCGGTCATCTCGGCGCGAACATTCGGGTCCTTCAACAGCACCGAATAATAGCCCGGAACCGCGATCTCATCCTCATGCGAGAATCGCGAACGGTAACCTGCATCAGGATTTTCGCGGCTGCCGGGCACAAGCTTAACTTCGCCCACGCCGGGCATCAACAGCACGTCGAGCAGATCGCCGCATCCGGTGCCGCTCAGGTGAGTGTGGCTGAACCCCATGATCGACGTATCGGAGCGATGATAGCCGGAGCACCAGTCCCAATCATCGTTGTAGGTGTCGGGACTGAGCTGCACCATTCCAAAGGGCATGACCGCTCCGGGAAAGGTGTGCCCGTGTCCGCCGGTGCCAATCTTGATGTCTACGAACTGTGTCAGGTCTTGCAATGGCGCTGAAGGATTTGCCAACCCGCTGCTAAGCAGCCTGGGAGATCGCGCGGAAGCCAAGCGGGCAACCAAGAGGGTTGAGCCGAAAGCACGGAGGAAGTCTCTGCGGGTAGCCACGGCATCACTATAAACCAGCGGAACGGCTGAAGAAGTCGTGAGTCACGGGCTTAAACATTGGCTCGTGACCCGCGACTTAAGTTCTAGCCCGTCGAGCCGTTACAATGCTCTTTGGCCGTCACTATTGCGGAAAATGTCGCAGTCATTCGCGAGCGTATTGTCGCTGCGTGCAAACGCTCCCAGCGCAGCCCTGGAGACGTGCAGTTGATGGCGGTATCGAAGACCAAGCCGGTAGAGATGATTCGCGGGGCTTATGAGGCGGGCATCACGGTCTTCGGCGAGAACTATGTGCAGGAGTTCGCCGATAAACTTCCCGTCATCTCCGGACTGCGCATCGAGTGGCACCTGATCGGACATCTGCAATCGAACAAGGCTGCACTCGCCGCGGAACTCTTCGACGCGTTGGACGTGATCGACTCGTTGAAGCTGGCTGAACGGCTCAATCGCGCTGCCCTCGATCTTGGAAAGATGCTGGATGTGCTGCTGGAGATCAATATCGGAGGGGAAGAATCGAAGTCGGGGATCGCTCCCGGTTCTCCTGAGTTGAATGAATTGCTGCGCGGCTTCGACCGCCTCCAGGCGCTGCAACTACGCGGCCTGATGTGCATCCCGCTGATCACGGAGAATCCCGATGACTCGCGACCTTACTTTCGCAGGCTGCGCGAATTGCGCGATGAGCTTGCCGCGTTGCACCTGCCGCGCGTCGAACTCGACGAGCTCTCAATGGGCATGACACATGATTTCGAGATTGCGATCGAAGAGGGATCTACCTGTGTCCGCGTTGGCACGGGCATCTTCGGCGAGCGCGAGCCCCGTTAATTTGCCATCTTCCCTTAGTGATACCTCTGTGTCCTCTGTGGTTGCTGTTGCCCTTCCGCAGGTAGAATGAAGAAGCAGCGGGGCCGGATGGTCGCAATCCGCAAGGGTTGAGGAAAGTCCGAACTCCACAGAGCAGTGTGCCGGATAACGTCCGGGAGGAGGCATTCAAGTGCCTTCGACGGCCAGTGCCACAGAGAAAATACCGCCCGCGAGCAATCGCCGGTAAGGGTGAAAAGGTGCGGTAAGAGCGCACCGGGCGCGCAGTAATGCGCGTTGCATGGTAAACCCCACACGGAGCAAGACCAAATAGGGAGAGAGCGGCACGCTTTATTGTGTGCCGCGCGCATCGGCTCGGTACGCCAAGATCTCCGGGTAGGTTGCTTGAGCCACGCAGTAATGCGTGGCCTAGAGGAATGACCGTTTAAACAGAATTCGGCTTACGAGCCCCGCTGCGAGCTTAGCAACTAGCAATTGGCAATTAGCAACAAGCAAGCCCGGACATCGCTGCCCGGGCTTGTTGGTTTGCGTCACGTTTTATGGTTGGCTCAACAATCCATAGACGACTAATTGATTGCTGGTGGGCACAAAGACGTGTCCGTCGGCGATCGAAGGCACGGAGAACTTTGCCGCCGAGCCTGCGGTGTCGCGGCCTCCCGCCTGGGCGCTGTTGTATAACTCCTGGGCGATGTTCGAGGCGTTGTAGGCATGGAGAATAGCGGGCGATCCCCCGTTTGGATCGTAACCGCTATCCTCAACATCCCAGACGATCCCATTGGAGTTGCCGTTCGCGGAGATCGATGGGCTGGCGCCATGAACCGTATAGGCCTTATCGCCTCTGGCAATCGGGCCTGCAGTGAGGGTAGAGCCATTCCATCCATACGCCTTAAGAACGTCGGCCTCGGTATGGTAATAGAGGATACCGTTCCAGTAGGCGGGCGATCCCCAGATGTTGTCGAACTGCTGGGTGCCGGTCTGGATCGTTTGCACGTTCTGGTCTTGGGAATGGAAGCCGCCCATATTATTGCGGTTGAGCACGAAGACGCGTCCATCTTTGCCCCCTCCGATCAATTCATTGTTGGGCATCACGATGGGAGCGCCGCTGCCGATGTCGGCGTCATTCTGCCGCAGATATGCCTCGTTCGAGGGGATGAAGTAATCGAGCACCTGCAAGCTCGGCGAGAGTTTCAGGAATGCGTCGGGGTAGCTGCCGATGCCGGGATTCACCGGTGTGGTGTCGGTGTCGTCTGCGGATTCGACATACAGGTTCCCGCTGCCGTCGAAGGCGAACCCTCCGCCACCCTGCCAGATGGTTGCGCCCTTGCCATTGGGAGAGGTATTGAAGACCTCGCGTTGCGCCAGGCTGCCGGCGTCATAGGCGAGTATCCAGCCGTGATTGCAGTGTCCAAAGCCGAGATATATGCGTCCATTTGCCAGCGCCATGGCTGTGCGCTGATAACAGCCTCCGGAGAGCGGTACGCGGCCATTGCTGGACCCGTCTCCGGTTCCCGGCACGCTGGCCTGCACCTTTACCGCCCCGACCTGGTCCTGGCCAGTGTGCACGTCGAGTTTATGCAAATAGAGCGCGCGTCCGGTGGTGACCGCAGCTACGTATAAGCTGCCCAAATTGGGATCGATCACCGGGGTGCTGGTGATTCCCAACAGCGGCTGAATGCCTTCGGGATCATTGTTCCCGACTGCATTGCCTATGCTTACGTGCCAGAGTTGGCCTCCGCCATTGGCGTCAAAGGCATACACGCTGTCATGTTCCGTAACCACGAACACCGCGTTGTGATTGGCGCCGTTGATGCTTACGTTGGGAAGATAAAGAGGCTGGCCATATATCTGGCCGTCCACCGCATAGCTATATTTCTTTCCGAAAGTAGATTGATTCACGTTGCTGGGAGTAAGCGTCGTCTCCTGCGCATTCACTCCGGTTTCGGCAAGATCATTCTTGTGCATGGTAACCGGCACTGACCCGCCACCGCCGCCACCGCCCGAAGTGACGGTGATGTTCTCACTGGCTTTGATCCATGCTCCGTTGTAGAACTGCACTACCAGATAATGGCCGCCAGCGCCCGCGGAAATGTTGGTATTTACGTTGCCATTATTGGTCTGGTACATCAAATTGTTGTCCAGATACACCAGGCCTCTCGTGACCGGCGCGGTGGACT
>JBDTLH010000373.1:0-10629 GCA_039934875.1 Acidobacteriaceae bacterium
CTGCTCGGTCTATCGAGCACGGGAAGCACCTTATCGAATGAATATCTGCTGGTGAATACCTCCTCCAGCCCGGGCGCGGGAATCGTGAACCAGACGATGCAGTTCCACGGTACGGCAGACCTCTACAACGCGAACGGGGCAACCACCGTCGCTACCTTGTATTCAGGTGCCTCGACGCCAACATCGTCCCCGGCGGTCACGCTCAACAGCGTCGGAGCAGGACAGGCTTCGGCCTTTACCTATGATCTGGCGCGCTCTGTGATTTACACCAGGCAGGGCAATCCGGCGTGGTCAGGGCAACAGCGGAACCCCTACATAGATCCTGCAATCGGACGGTCGCAAATACGCTCTGACGACCTGTTCTTTGGTAACGCGGGCTTCGATCCGGAACCCGATTGGGTAAATCTCAACAAGGTAATGCTCCCCCAGGCGGATGAACAACAGCGCCTGCTGGTGAATCTGATCGAAAAGATGAACGCCAATAAGAAGCCTTTGCCACGTTTCTGGTATTTCCCCAGCAACTTCAAGGCAGTCGTCATCATGACGGGTGACGACCATAACGTTGGTGGAACGTCAGGGCGATTCAATCAGTATCTGTCCGCAAGTCCATCGGGCTGCTCGGTAGCGGATTGGACCTGCATACGATCAACCTCCTACGTGTTCACCTACACTCCAATTCAAAACTATAAGAACTACGTCGCTCAGGGCTTCGAAATCGCAAACCACGGCGACTCCAGCCCGACCTGCACGAACTACACGCCCGCTTCCTTGCAGTCAGCGCTCACCAGTGAGCTGGCAGTCTTGGAGCAAAACCTTCCAGGGCTTCCGGCCCCCAAGACGAACCGCACGCATTGCGTTCTGTGGAGCGACTATGATAGCCAGCCGCAAATCGAGCTGCAACTCGGCATTCGCCTGGACACCACTTACTACTATTGGCCATCGGTATGGATATTGGATCGACCCGGTCTCTTTACCGGCTCCGGAATACCGATGCGCTTCGCGGACCGTAACGGCAACACCATCGATGTCTATCAAGCGCCTTCGCAGATGACGGATGAATCCGGCCAGACGTATCCCATCACCATAGATACCTTGCTGGACAACGCTCTCGGCCCACAGGGGTTTTATGGCGCATTCACGGCGAACATGCACACCGACCTTGCGAATTCACCTGGCTCGGACGCCATCATTGCCTCGGCGAAAGCGCGTGGAGTGCCAGTTGTGTCCTCCCTGCAAATGCTCACCTGGCTTGACGGGCGGAACGGATCGTTCTTCGGAGCGATGTCATGGAACAATCCGGCCCTGAGCTTCACCATCACGGCTGCTTCCGGCGCGCGGAACCTGCAGGTGTTGCTGCCGGTAAACTCCGCGGCAGGGAACCTGATCTCGCTCAAGTTCAATGGCAGCGCGGTTTCATACACTGTGCAAACCATCAAAGGCTTGCAGTACGCCGTTTTCGCGGCGAACAGCGGCGCATATTTGGCCACTTACTGATGACGAGCAGAGGCGCCAGGGAAAGGAAATGGGAATTCGTCTAGACCGCGGCATGAGTGTGCACTGTGTGGCTCCCGTTTTACGCCGCGTTGCGCCACGCGCGCGCATTCCAATCCTGATGTACCACAGCATCAGCGATGAGAAAGAGAGTTGTTCGCGTCCCTATTATCGTACCGTCACGGCCCCTGAGGTGTTCGCGCAACATATGCACCATCTTCATGGCGCGGGGTATCAGACCCTCAGCCTGCATGATGCAGTACGAGCGCTGGCCGCCGGCCTAGCACAACCTAAGTCGGTAGTGATCACCTTCGATGACGGATTCGCAGACCTTGCGCTGAATGCGCTTCCAATATTGCAGCAGTTTGGATTTATCGCCACCGCATTCCTGCCCACCACATACATCGGAGACTCACCCCTCTACTTCAAAAACAAGCGATGCCTTTCATGGAGAGAGGTCCGGGAGCTGAGCAGATATGGTCTCTGCTTTGGTTCGCACACGGTTACCCACCCGCACCTGGAGTTGTTGTCCTCGGCTGAAGTCAACGAAGAGATCACGGCTTCGAAGCGGGTGATCGAAGATGCTCTGGGTCTGGGCGTCAGTAGCTTCGCCTATCCTTACGCATTCCCCGAGACGAAACAAAAATTCAAGCTGATGTTGCACGATTTGCTCTGCGACGCAGGCTATCGGCAAGGCGTTTGCACGACAATTGGTAGTGCTAACCAGAGCGGTAACAGGTTTTTTATGCCGCGGCTTCCGGTCAACTCCGATGATGACATGGACTTGTTTGCAGCCAAGCTCGACGGGGCCTACGACTGGATTGGTGGGCCCCAGCGCGCAGTCAAGTTTATGAAGTCGGCGATTGATCGTAAACCGGTAAGTTGATAAAAGAGACCCCGGCAGATATATCCTGCAAAAAAATGCATAATCTATGCATTTCTTTGCAACTATGAAAAGCAAGGTGGCATCCGAACTGGCAAATCATAAAATACAGTTCGGAGAGGTCAATGAAGCTAGCTGCTATACCCCACGTTATAGGATTTCTCATCCTAGTGAGTACCATAGGATTTTCATCAGACATTTATATGTCGCAAGTTGCGGCTGGCGCGAATGACGGCACGAGTTGCGGCAACGCGCATTCCGCTGCCTGGTTCAATACCGCCGGCAATTGGGGCAGAGGAGCCGGACAGATCGGTCCGGGTACGACCGTTCATCTATGCGGAACAGTGAATTCTTCCTTGACCTTTTCCGCCAGCGGAGCCAGCGGCAGTCCCATTGAGTTGCTGTTCGAGCCCGGCGCTCAAATGAGTGCTCCGGTTTTTAACGTAGGGATCAGCACCGCCGGGCACTCCTGGCTCATCATCGATGGTGGATCCAACGGTGTGATGCAGAATACAAATAATTCCAGCCACGGCAGGCACGACTACAGCCATATGATCAACGCTGATTATTGCAGCAACTGCGAGATCCGGAACCTCCATATCAACAACGTGTACGTACACTCCGGGACTGGCAGCGAGGTAGACCAGACCACGGTGCGGTGCGTGACCTTCAGCGGCTCGAATGTCTCAGTCCACAACAACGTCATGCACGACGCCGGGTGGTGCCTGGTGAATGAGTTCAACACCGGCGACTCGAACATCCGCATTTACAACAACGACATCTCCAACATAGACCACGGCATAGCGCTGGCGTCGGGAGGGATTTCGAGCGTGGGCCCGTTTTATATTTACGGAAACCACGTTCACGATTACGCCAACTGGCACACGTCGAATAACGCCTATCATCATGACGGTATCCACGGGTACACGACCGGAGGTCATGCGCCTCATATCAACGGGGGCGTATGGATCTATAACAACACCTTCGACGGCTCCATCGACGGCAATTTCACCGCCCACATCTTTCTCGAGGGGACCCTTGAGGGCACTCCCTTTATGGACACTACCAGCACCGCCTACGTCTTCAACAACGTCTTCTCTTCGACCGGGCAAGAGCTTGGCTATGGAGTACTGCAGATCTATGGCGGCACCGGCCATCAAGTACTTAACAATACATTCGCGTGGAAAGATCCGGCCACGAGCTTCTGCTTCTATCCCTATGATGCCAAGAACATTACCTTCAAGAATAACGTTGCCAGTGGATGCGGTTGGCTCACCCTGTTTGCGGGAAGCTCGACCTTCAGTCCGCCCAATGTGGATTACAACGCTTACTCCAACTGTACGGATTACAACTGCTTCGATGCGGTTACGCAGATTATAAGCACCTGGCGAAACAACGGCCAATGTGCTGGATGCGACATACATTCAAAGGCGCCAAGGCTGGGCCCGGGGACCAACACCAGTCCGGGTCTGAGTTCGACCTACGCTCCTTTGCCTGGATCGAGCGCCATTGCCACCGGTCAAAACCTTTACAACATCTCCGGCTGGCCTACAGAGCAACGCACCGCTTTTCAACACGACCTGAGGGGCGCGCCCCGGCCTACTTCAGGGGCGTGGGACGCAGGCGCAGTGAATTAGTATAATGCCCGCGCCAAGCGGCATCGCAGATCACTCGAGTTGCCGCAAAAGCGTGTTCCCCCGGTCCTTCAGTTCTCACGGCTGCGGCTTGCCGCAGCCGGTCCTTCTTCCTACCAATCCATGTTGAACAGTGCGGAACTTTCGCGCAGCAGTCCGCTGCGAATGCTGGTTGCGATTGCGAGCTATGGCACGCGCAACGACCAGTATCTAATGCAACTGGTGCGGCAGTACCAGTCCATGCCCTACCAGACGCACATTGTTGTGCTCTCTAACCTCGCAAAGGATGCTGGCAAAGGCGTTGAGGTCTTGGTAGGGCTGCCGGACGAGAAGGACCCCTGGTCGCTTCCTTTTTCGCATAAGGCGATCTTCGCAAGCCGCCGCAATGATTACGACCTCTTCGTGTACTCAGAGGATGACACGCTCATCAGCGAAAGGAACATCCGCTGGTTTCTGGAATTGACTACATCGCTGCCGAAAAACAAAATCGCCGGCTTTTTACGCAAGGAGGTCGATAGCGATGGACTGACATATTATCCGGATGTGCACCATAATTTTCATTGGGACCCCATGTCGGTCACAAAAGACACCGGGCATACAACCGCATCTTTTAGTAACGAACATGCCGCCTGCTATTTGATGACCCGGAACCACCTGGAGCACGCGATCGCCTCGGGTGGCTTCCTGGTTCCTCCTCACCAGGAAAAATATGATTTGCTGTGCACAGCGGCGACCGACCCTTATACCCAATGTGGCCTGCGCAAGGTAATCGGCATTTCTCGCTGGGATGACTGTCTCGTGCACCACCTTCCCAACAAATACATCGGCACGCTCGGCATCGCGGATTGCGAGATGCAGCCCCAGCTTGCGGCAATGATGGAGATGGCCGCATCTGGAGCAACTTCACGCGCTCTGGTCGCCACTGAGCCGCGGCTGAAAGGCTGGCGGTTAGCCAAGGACTACTATGAACCGGCCCGGACGAATGCCACCTCGCTCATTCCCGCTCCTGCGCGTCGTGTCCTCTCCGTCGGATGCTGTTGGGGAGCGACCGAGGAGCGACTAGCGAAGGCGGGCAAGGAGGTCTCCGCGATACCGATGGACCCTATCATCGGCGCATGTGCCAGGGCCAGGAACGTCCGAATTCTGCAATGTGACCTGACTGCGGCGCTGCGCGATCTCATGGAGACAAAGGCGCAATTTGACTGTGTGCTGCTGCTGGACATACTGCACCTCGTCCCCGAGCCGAAAATATTTCTCCATTCGCTCGCCTCCGTAATGGCGCCCGGCGCAACTGCCGTGATCTCGGTGCCGAATGTAAACGCAATTCGCATCCGTTGGAAAAAATTGACTGGATCGCTTGAATACCGTGGCGCCGGCCGTTATGACCTAAGCGGTGTACACGCGATTTCGCTGGCGCAGATCCGAGATTGGTGTGCTCAGGCTGGTTTCCGCGCCACCCGCTTTGTCCCCGCGCCTGCACCGCGAACCGCGGAGAGCGGGTTCCGTCGCTTCGTCCCCCTACGTTCACGCTCTTCGATTCTTGCTTTGGCCGAACACTTCAATTAGCCAGCTCTCTTCCTTTCACCCGCCTATCTATGTTGCTCCCGTCAGCACCGGAAACCGGAGCCGCGCCCTCGCGGCAATTCCGCAAGACCGAGTCGCGATCTTTTGCCCACGCTGTCAAGTGGGCCTATTCCGCGAATTGGGGGGAGCGGGCCTTTTCGGCGCTCTTCAGCTTTGTACTCGCTTTTCTATTGGGCCCACGCGACTTTGGTATCGCATCGCTGGCCTTGATTTACATCACATTTATTCAAATGTTTCTGGATCAGGGTCTGGTCGCGGCCTTGATTCAGCGAAAGGCGATATGCACTGAGCATCTGAATACGGTGTTCTGCACAAATGTGGGGCTTGGCCTCTTCCTGGTGCTGCCTGGAATCCTCGTGAGCAGGTGGTGGGCAAGAGTCAATCACGTCTCCGAGTTGGCGTCCATCATTGCCGTCCTCACCCTCTGCATTCCCATAGAAGGGCTGTCCATCGTGCAAAAGGCCCTATTGCAGCGGGAGATGGATTTCAAGAGCTTGTCCATTCGTGGCAACGTCTCGGCGCTTTCCGGGGGCGTGGCGGGAATCGCCCTTGCTTATATGGGCTGCGGCGTGTGGTCGCTCGTAGGACAGCAGATCGTTCGCGATTTCACCGCTCTGCTTCTTCTCTGGAAGCTGAGCCCCTGGCGCCCCAGCCTGGCGTTTTCGCTCCCTCATCTCAAAGAGTTACTCGGTTTCTCTTTTTCTAACTTTGGTGCGCAACTGGCCATCTTTGCCGATCAGCAGTCCGGCGCAATCGTGCTTGGAATTTTCGTGGGCCCGGCTGCCGTCGGTTTATATCGCCTCGCGGAACGATTGATGAACACTATTCTGGTAACTGCCACATCCTCCATTCAATCGGTCTCTCTCCCAGAGTTTTCGCGTCTGCAAGACGACAAGGCTGGACTGCGCAAGAGCGTTCTGCTCTGCTTGCGCCTGAGTTCCATGCTGACGTTGCCGGCGCTTGCCGGTCTTGCGTCCATCAGCGCTCCTCTGCTGGCGCTCATCGGACCGAGTTGGGCGCCTGCGTCGGACGCACTGCAGATCCTCTGCGCACTGGGCATGTTGTTGACGTTCACCTATTTCACCGGACCGGTGTTGCAGGCGCTTGCCAGACCCCACCATCTGGCTGCGCTCGAATGGGGAAGGGTGGTTGTTGGCACGGCGCTCCTGCTCGTAGTCTCGGCGCTGTTACGAACATCGAGCACGGGTCATCAGGTGGCGGGTATCGCGCTCGCCCGCTTTGCCACCGCAGCGCTTGTTATCGCGCCTCTGTTCCTGGGTTTGCTGCTCACCATCTGCGGAATCCGTCTCCGCGAGTTTGCAAAATCGGTAATGCCGGGGCTTATCGCTGCTGCTGGCGTGCTTGCTGCCGTATATGCCGTGGGGCATGTCGGGCCACACATGGAAAAGCCGCCCCTCACACTTGCCATCGATATTCTGGTCGGCGGCATCGTCGCGGCCGCCTTACTGCTGTCGGCCGACTATGGTTTGCGAAAATCTATATCAAACCTGCTCCGCGCCTTTTGGGCAGATCAACGGGTCGCGAAGCAAGTCGTTTAATTTCTCGCATAGTCCCTCATCCAATGACTCAAGTGACCCCAATAGCCAGAGCGATTTACGTCTCTAATCCGAACGTATTAAGCAAGAAGTGTGCCAACCATGAGAGTTGAAACCCTCATCTCCGAACCACTGTTCGATTCTCCACAGCCTCCGGCCAAACAAAGCTGTATCGCGTGTGGGAGCGTCCGCGCAGTCGAGTTTCTGCAGGCGCCTGATCGCTTTCATGGCCAGACGGAGCGCTATTCGCTTTTGCGTTGCTCCTCCTGTGCATTCGTGTGGCTGGACAATCCGCCGCCGCCGAAGCAATTGGCCAGGCACTATGGTCCTCTCTATGACAGCTTCATCCGAAAGGCAACCGAAGTCGCTCCTGAAAGCCACTGGAGCTCAGCCCGCAAGGGATTGTTGGGACATAAACAGGGCGGTGCGCTGCTAGATCTAGGGTGTGGCGCAGGATCATTTCTTAATTCGATTCAGGGGCCGGAGTGGCAGCTCTTCGGAGTTGAATTTTCATCTGAATCCGCGCAGCGCGCAGAGGCGATCACTGGCGCGAAGGTTTTCGTTGGGGAATTGTCAGACGCTCATTTCCCTGAGGCGACGTTCGATGCAATCACTTGCTTTCACGTGTTGGAGCACACCTATTGTCCCCAGCAGATAATGAACAACGTTTCTAGATGGCTGAAGCCGGGCGGTATCTTTTGTGTGCACGTGCCAAATATTGCCGCCGCCGAGGCTACCCTCTTCGGGTCTTATTGGTATCCCCTGGAGCTGCCCCGCCACTTGTTCCATTTCTCACCTGTTTCGCTGCGAAAAATGGCGCGCTCGGCCGGCCTGCGGGAGTTGCAGCTCCGCACCTCGAAGACCTCCTTCGTCGAGTACAGCCTCCGCTATTTCTGCGATGACCTCTTGCGGCGTCTGGGATTTAAGCGCACGCCTCTCTGCCGTGCACGAGCTCCGCATCTAGCGTGGCGTGTCATTCGCAAAGCCTCTCGGCTAACGCTGTTGCCCCTGATCAATATGATATTAAGGGCTGCGGGTGAGGGACAGATCATCGAGGCGGTCTTCCGCAAAGACCCTGCCAACTCCGCAGACCATTTAGGGCCGGTTCGTGAATCCGACTGACCATTTTTTCGGAGGCGGAGGCCAGACCGATCTCAGTCCGGTAACTATGGCGATTGCCGCCGTAGCCGCGTTGCTGATTGCAGTGCTTCCCAGGCGCTACGTGCTGGTTCCGCTCATCGTCTCGTGCATTCTACTTCCGCTGGAGCAGCAAGTCGTGGTCGCGGGCATCCACTTGCCCGTGGCAAGGCTGTTGATCTTAGTTGGATTATTACGGTTGTGCATGCTCGGCGACGCCGGCAGGACTGTATGGACGCAAGTTGACAAGCTGTTCTTTGCCTTCTGTGTCTCCAATGTCATTACTTATGTGATTCTCTGGGGCGAGGTCGGAGCATTGATTAACCGGCTTGGCTTTTTTTTCAACGCCATGGGGATGTATCTTCTGGTCAGAAAATTGATCGCCACCAGAGAAGACCTTGACCGCTTAACAAAAACCCTGGTCTGGGTCTTCGCGGCCATCGCGCTTAGCATGGCGTTTGAACTCGCGACCGGCCGCAATCTCATCTCCATTCTTGGAGGCGTACCCGCGGCCAGTGTTATCCGCGAAGGCAAGATACGCGCTCAAGGACCGTTTTCGCATCCGCTAACGGGCGGCGCCATCGGAGCTTCATTGCTGTGCCTGGCATACGGCCTCTGGTGGCAGGACAAGAAGAACAAGGTCACCGCCGCCACTGGAGTACTGGCAGCGCTGGTGATCAGCGTAGCCGCCAGTTCGAGCACCTCTTCGCTTACCTTCGCAGCCGGCCTTGTGGCCCTCGCGGCATGGCGCTGGCGAAGCCAGTTACATTCCTTCTGGTGGGGATTGACCGGTGTGCTGATCATCCTCCACATCTGCATGAAGGCCCCGGTCTGGGCCCTGATTGCTCGCATCGATCTGACTGGTTCCTCTTCCGGTTATCACCGCTATATCCTGGTGGACCAATTCATCCGCAGATTCGGGGAGTGGTGGCTCTTCGGTACTCTCACCACAGCCAACTGGGGCAGTGACGCCTGGGACACTATCAACTCCTACGTGGCAGCCGGCACCAGCGGCGGACTGATAAATTTTGTGCTGTTCGTCGCGGTCCTCGTGGTTGCTTGTCGCCGGTTGAAGGATAAGAGGGTCGCCTCATCCCATGATCCGGCATTGGCGCGCCGGTGCTGGGTCCTCTCCGCCCTGATCTTTACCCATTCGGTGGCTTTCTTTGGCATCGCCTACTTCGACCAGAGCCAGTTCGTCTGGTACGCGGAATTGGCTATGGTCAGCAGCGTATTGATGTTGCAGCCCGCCGTGCAAGCCAAGTCCGCGCGCTCGCGCGTTCATTACTATCCGCCTGACGCCCCGTTCCTCCTGGAGAATGAGAGACACAGCCTTGTATAAGCAAGCTACTGATCGTCAAGATTCGCTTCCGCTGATTTCCGTCGTGATTGTCTCGTGGAACGCGAAGAGATACGTGGACGAATGTCTGTCCTCGCTGTATTCCGACCGTCAGGTATGTTTTGAGGTGATCGTCGTGGACAACGGCTCCTCGGATGGAACGCCAGAGATGGTCTGCGCAAGCTATCCCCAGGCCCGGCTAGTGCGGAACTCTGAAAACCTGGGCTTCGCCCGAGCCAACAACATCGGCATCGAGATCAGCCGGGGCAAATATCTGTTCCTCATCAACTCCGACGTCAATGTTCCACCCGGCTGCCTCTCCCGCCTCCTCTCCTATATGGAAGAGCATCCGGAAATTGGCTTGCTCGGACCGCAAATGCGAGGGGCGGACGGCAGCGTGCGGCGCTCCTGCATGCGTCTGCCCACGGTGGCAAATGCATTTTGCCGGACCTTTGCCATAGATATGCTCACAAAAAATGCTTCCGGCTTGCGCTCCCAGCTCATGCTGGATTTCAGCCACGACAAGATCGCGGATGTCGAGGTGCTGAACGGCTGGTTCTGGGTTGTCCGCCGCCAGGCCCTCGATCAAGTCGGGCTCTTAGACCCGCGTTTCTTTATTTACGCGGAGGACCTCGACTGGTGCCACCGCTTCAGAAAAGCTGGATGGCGCTTGGTCTTCTACCCCGAAGCCTACGCTGTGCACTATGGCGGCAGCAGCTCTGCCGCGGCCCCGGTGAGGTTCTACACCGAAATGTATCGCGCAAACCTGCAGTATTGGAATAAACACCACACCCCCCTCGGAGTGGCTGCCTTCATTCTGCTATCGCTCATTCATCAGCTCCTTCGAATCACCGGATACTCCGCTCTCTTCCTCCTCCGTCCCGCATCACGCAGACAAGCGCTGTATAAAATCCGGCGCAGCGGGGCCTTGCTCTTCTCCATGGTAGGACGGCCCTTACTCGGCAGGAGCGGTTATGCCTCCTAAAATGAAATGCGCCTCCCGCG
>JBDTLH010000374.1:0-3221 GCA_039934875.1 Acidobacteriaceae bacterium
GCCCTGCGCACTCATCAGGAGAAGCTGCATTTCATTCAGGTGAGGCACGAAGAGGCGGCGGCTTTTGCCGCCTGCGGATACGCCAAATACACCGGCCGTCTGGGCGTGTGCATGGCCACCTCCGGCCCTGGCGGCATTCATCTGCTCAATGGCCTCTATGACGCAAAGTGCGATGGCCAGCCGGTGCTCGCGATTACCGGACATACCTTTCACGACCTCATCGGCACTAACTACCAGCAGGACGTTGATCTCGACAAGCTCTATATGGATGTGGCTGTGTACAACGAGCGCATCATGGGGCCGGCGCACGTGGTCAACGTTATCGATGAGGCGGTGCGGATGGCGCTCTCGCGCCGCGGAGTGGCGCATGTCACCATTCCAAAAGACATTCAGGAGTGGGATGTATCGGAGAAACACCGCTCCGACGCCAACATTCCGCACCATAGCAGCGATCAGTATGCTCATTCCTTCGCGGTTCCCCCACGCAATTTGCTGGAAAAGGCAGCAGAGATACTCAACGCGGGATCGAAGGTCGTAGTACTGGCGGGAAGGGGCGCACTGTATGCGCGCCATGAAGTCATAAAAATTGCGGAGATGCTGGCCGCTCCGGTAGTTAAGCCGCTGCTGGGCAAGGCCGTCATTCCTGACCGGCATCCTCATGCTCTCGGCGGCATCGGGCTGCTGGGAACAGCGCCTTCTCAAGATGCGCTGCAGGAATGCGACACGCTGCTGATGGTAGGCACCAGCTTCCCGTATATGGAGTTCCTGCCCAAACCGGGCAAGGCCCAGTGCGTTCAGATTGATATTGATCCGGCGCGTATCGGCCTGCGCCATGAGGTGCAGGTTGGATTAGTGGGCGATACCAAAACGACGCTGGCCGCGCTCGCGGAATTAATCACGCAGAAAACAGACAAGAGGTTCCTTGAAACCTCCCAGGGGCGCATGAAGGATTGGAACGAGTTGATGCACAAGCGCGGCACCCGCTCCGACATGCCCATGAAGCCGCAAGTGGTGACCCACACGCTCAATAAGCTGCTCAATGATGATGCGATTGTCTCCTCTGACAGCGGCACCATTGCGACCTGGACTGCGCGCTACATCGAGATCCGCGGCGATATGAAATTTTCGCTCTCTGGATCGCTGGCTACCATGGCGAACGGCCTTCCCTACAGTATTGGCGCGGCAGTCGCATATCCGGGACGGCAGGTAGTGTGCGTGGTGGGTGACGGTGGACTCACCATGTTAATGGGCGAAATTGCCACCCTTGTGAAATACAAACTCAACGTCAAGGTCATCGTCATCAAGAACAACGTCCTCGGACAGATCAAGTGGGAGCAGATGATCCTCGACGCCAATCCGGAATTTGGAGTGGAATTACAACCCATTGATTTCGCCAAATTTGCGGAGGCCTGCGGTGCGATGGGCTACACGATTGAGAAACCAGGCGATGCCGAAGCGGTTCTACGCAGCGCGCTCGCGCATGATGGTCCGGCGGTCATTCAGGCGGTAGTAGATCCCAACGAGCCTCCTATGCCGGGCAATGTTACGAGCAAGCAAGCCCTGCATTTCGTTGAATCGTTGGCCGAGGGGGAGAGAGACCGGGTCAAGATCATCAAAACGGTGCTGGAAGATAAGATCCGCGAAGTGATTTAGGCGATGCGAGCGAAAGCGAACGATTCAGAGGAAAGATCGCCATCGTCGCCTTTGCGCGGCTATGTGGTGCTGGCTGACGAGCACATACGCGAGGGCAGGTTTCAGCGCAGCCTGGCCTTGTTGACTGCGGCCTCCAGCCTGATGACCGGGCTTGAGGTTTCTTATGAGCACTATCGCGGTAGCTATAGCCGACGCATCATGTACACGCCGGTGATTATGAGTAGCGTGCTTGGGGCGGCGGGAATTGCAGCGTTTTTCAGCAAGTCCGCTAGCCACTCGTTATTGCGGCCAGTCGCGGCGATCACCCTGGCTGACGGACTGATCGGCTTCGGCTTTCACGTGCGTGGGATTGCGCGCAAACCCGGTGGTTGGCGCTTACCAATCGTCAACATGGTGATGGGTCCTCCCATATTCTCGCCGCTGTTGTTTGGTCTAGCCGCGTATCTGGGCTTGATCGCCTCGTATCTGAGGCGGGAGGACGAAGACAAACAACTGCCTGAAGCGACCGGACCCAAGTGGATTCCGCGCGCGGCACAACAGCACCACTGGTCTCGCGGTATTCCCGGCAAGGGGGGCGAGCCGGAGAAGATAACTTGGGCGCAGGACTTGCGCGAAGGCCGCTTCCAAAAGCATATGGCGCTGGCCACCGCAATCGCCACCTTTTTCAGCGGCTTTGAAGCGCTCTACTCCCATTACAAGAACAACTTCCGCTACCTTGCGCAGTGGACCCCGATTGTAATTACACCCTTGCTCATGGCGGCGAGCATCGGGTCGATGCGCGATAAGAAGATCGCCCATACGTGGCTTCCCGCGCTCTCCGCCGCCGCGGCGATCGACGGTGGCGTTGGCTTTCTCTATCATTCGCGCGGAGTGCTGCGCCGTCCCGGAGGGAGAAAACACCTGCTCTACAACATCATGTATGGCCCGCCAGTGCTCGCGCCACTGCTGTTCAGCGCGTGCGGCATGTTGGGGCTGATGGCAAGCCTGCTGCGGAGAGAAAAATGAAATCAAGCGCCAAGCGCCAGCCCGGATATTATCCCGGTTACGACATATTAAGCCAACAGAAATTCTGGGACGAGACCACACGCGCCACCGTGCTCAAACGCGTCAATCAGATCCCTAAGATCAGGTTCTTCAGCCCCGAACAAGCTCGACTGATGGAAGCCGTTCTGGCCCGCATTCTTCCTCAAGATGATCGCGAAATTAATCGGCAGCCCCGGATTCCTCTGCTGGGAACCATTGATGAGCGCCTCCATTCCGGGCGCATCGACGGCTATCGCTTTGAAGACATGCCTCCCGATCGCGAGGCTTACGTCTTGGGACTTAAAGCTATCGATCAGATCGCGAACTCCATGCATCATCGGAATTTTGCCGATCTCGCCATCGATGAACAAGAAGCGCTGCTCAAGAGCCTGCATGACGGGAAGCCTCCGGCGGCGCACGAGATCTGGGAGCGTCTGCCGGTCGCTCGTTTCTGGATGCTTCTATTACAGGATGCGATCGAAGCGTATTATGCGCATCCCGATGCGTGGAATGAGATCGGCTTCGGCGGCCCCGCTTATCCACGC
>JBDTLH010000375.1:0-5393 GCA_039934875.1 Acidobacteriaceae bacterium
CCGTTGAACGTGGAGAGCCACTTCAGCAACCGCATTCGCAGTTCGGTGGTGATCGCAACCCGTTTTGCGGTGTTGAGCGGAGAGGTGGACGGAACCGCCGGCTACCTGCGTGCAATTAACGAATTTCAGCGCGAATCTCGTATTGCACTTTGGATCACCGCAGCGGATGGCGCAGAGCTGGCCGGGCGGACGATCCCCGCGGACACCCTGGCGACCGAGCACCGCTCCGACCTGAAGATGCTGGTGCATACCGACCAGGGCGATTTTACCGTCTATGCCGAGGTGCCGATGGGGCTGCTACCCCCTTTTCGCACCGAGCGCGAATTCTGGCAGCTTTTGTTCAGCATCGCCGTTTCCGGCATCGTATGCTATTTTCTGGCCCGTTATCTTACCCGCCCCATCGACAATCTGCGCCGCGCCGCACAGGCGATGGCACAGGGCGATCTCTCGGCCCGCGCGGTCACCCGCACCAGCCATGACCAGATCAGCCAACTGGTGGACGATTTCAATGTAATGGCGGAGCGCTTGCAATCCACCATGGACGCGCAAAAGCAGATGGTGAGCGACATCTCGCACGAATTGCGCTCGCCATTGGCGCGGCTCACCGTGGCGCTCGATCTGGCGCGCGCGCGCGCCGGGGAGGGTTCGAGGACGGCACTCGACCGCATCGGGCTCGAATCCACCCGCCTCAATGAGATGATCGGGCGCATACTTGCATTGGCGCAACTCACCTCGGGCGAGATGCACATGCAGAAAAAGCCTATTGTGCTTGCGGACTTGTTGCGCGACGTAGTCGAAGATGCGGATTTCGAGGCCCGCGCCCGCGGCACCTCGGTGGTGATGCGGGTGGAATCCGTGGCCGAGGGAGCGGTCGCGAGCGGCTATCCGTCATTGCTGCGCAGCGCGCTCGAGAATGTGGTGCGCAATGCCATCGCGTACACCCATCCCGACACCCAGATTGAGGTGGACCAGACCGTGGGCGCCGACCGTGCTTATATCACCATCCGTGATCATGGTCCGGGCGTACCGGAAGAGGAGCTGCCCAAGCTATTTATGCCGTTTTACCGGGTGGACAACTCGCGCACCCGCGGCACCGGCGGCACCGGTCTCGGCCTCGCGATAGCCGCCCGCGCCATTGCCCTGCATGGAGGGACCATACAGGCCCACAATGCTCCGGATGGCGGCATGATCGTGGACATTCGCGTTCCCCTGGACGCAGTGCGGCAACCCGTCCCCGAGTTGGTTGGCTCGTGAAGCCGACGGAAGCTACCACACGCCAGCGAATACTGGCGGCTGGTGGGCCGCAAGCCGGGATTACGGATGCGCCAAAGCAACAAAGCCGCTGCTGTTGCAGGTTGGGTCCGTCATATTCGCGGCGGTGTAGTTTCCGCTGATCGTCTTCGCGGTCGCGTCGGTGGCATAGATATTGAGGGTCAACGCCGGAGAGCCAGCCGTTGCCGGAGCGGCATTCGGCGTCAGGACGAACACCGCCTGGGTCCCGAATATCTGGCTGCCGGCAAGTTGGAACCCAGTAAAGCACGCGGAGTTGATGGCAACAGGACCGCTGACAGCGAAATATCCGTTGGCATCGGCGCTGGCTGCCTGGGTCAGGTCCGCAGTGGCGGCGAACTGCACACCGGTAGGATTACCAACGATGTCAGCCACGGTCAATGTACCCGAATAACTACCGGTGAAGGGATCGACACGGAAGCCGGCGATGGAGCCCGTCAAACCCGCAGCGCACCCGCCCGTGACTTTGTAGGTACCGTTCGATATCGTGCTGCCATCAGCGCTAACGGTGGCGGTGATTTGAAATGTTTGGGCCTGTGCGGCGGCGGTGTTGATAGTGATCTTGCCGCCTGAGCCCAGGCTTCCGCTCACCGCGACGTTGGCGGCCGGGTCAAAGCACTGGTTACTGTCGAGGATGTGGAACCCTCCAGTGATATTGCTGCCGGACCCGATCAGTGGGCCGCCGAGGAATGTGCCTCCGCCTTGGGTGAGGTTCCCCTGCAACGCGTAATTACCGCTGATCGACGAGGCGTTTTGACCGCCGCCGCATCCTGCGATTACCAGCAACGCAGCCCCGCCAATTAACGCAAAAATTGATTTCAAGAGGGTCCTTCTGAGGTGGATTGAGTCTTGCTGGGTTATCTCCAATCTACTCGGAGTGGAACCGCAGTGTCCAGCATTTGGGGAGCGAGCATCTCAACTTCAGATGGACATTCCCACCGCTGGTAAGCTATCGAAGGAAGCTGCCGGAGTTATGAAAAGCTCAGTTTACTTTGTAGTCTCTTTCGTGTTCGTGACCTTTGGTCTCTATCTCCCGGCCTGCGCCCAAGAATGTCCGGTCAGCGCGCGCACGATTACGGTGCCGGGCACGCAGCAATGGACGGACACCAAGCTAGACGTCGTCAGCGGCGACCAGCTCACGTTTGCAGCCTCAGGCACACTGCAATTTCAGGGCTCTCAGGCGACCAACGCCGCGGGACTGGCGCGCGGATGGCGTGATCTGCTGCGCGCGATGCCCGTCAATGCCGCGGGGAATGGCGCGCTGGTGGGTCGGATTGGCGCACCCGAAGTTGCCGAGCCGTTTCTCATCGGCAGAGGCAGCACCCTCACGGCGCGCAGTTCCGGACGGCTTTATCTCGGAATCAATCAACTCGCGGACGAGTCGAGTCCCGGAGCATACAGCGTGGGCGTGTGTCTGGTAAGAGCGCCGAAGAAGCAGGCCGCAGCCGCAATCACGCCGGCGATTCAGATCGGCAATGATGTGTTGGACAAGATTCCACGTCGCATAAGCGACGCAACCGGCGCACCCGGCGATATGGTCAACTTTCTCGTCGTCGGCGATCAGGACAAACTGCTGGCCGCATTCAAAGACGCGGGTTGGGTTCAGGTGGACAAGACCAAAGCGCTCGCGGTGCTGGACGCTACCTTGCAAACCTTGCAGAAGCAGAGCTACGTGGAGATGCCAATGAGTGAGCTATACCTCTTCGGGCGGCCGCAGGATTTTGGCATGGCCCATGCCGAGCCCATCCAGGTAATTGCGTCGCGCAATCACTTGCGTTTGTGGAAGGCGCCCGAACAGGTAGATGGCAAAACACTATGGGTGGGCGCCGCGACCCACGACATCGGCTTTGAGCGCGATCAGCGAGGCAGCGGGAAAAACATCACCCACAAAATCGACCCCAAGGTGGATGCGGAGCGCGACTTCGTTCGCGACTCGCTCACCTCGGGCGGGGGTATCGCCGCCACCAGCTATGTGCTACCCAACAATCCGGTGCAGCAGGCGAAGACCGCGACCGGAGGTACTTTCCAGTCGGACGGGCGCATTTTGGTTGTTACGCTGCCGTGAAAAGCCGCGGTTCACTTGGGCAAGAGATACTCGGCAGCCAATGATACCGACGGAGGCTTCGACCCAATGTCAGCGACACCAACGCAGCAGCATAATCCGCGTTTGCGCATCATCATCCCCGGCGGCAATGGGCAAGTGGGTTCCTTGCTGGCGCGACATTTTCAAGCCGCTGGCCATGAGGTCGTGGTACTTGCGCGACATGCTTATGTCGCGCCGTGGCGCGTCGCCATTTGGGATGGAGTAACAATAGCGGACTGGCTCCTCGAGTTGGAGCGGGCGGACATCGTCATCAACCTTGCCGGACGAAGCGTGAATTGCCGCTATACTCCAGCCAACCGCAAAGCGATTAAAGAATCCCGAATACGCAGCACAGGGCTGTTGGGAGAAGCGATCGCCCAACTCGCGAACCCGCCGCACCTCTGGATGAATGCCAGCACTGCCACCATTTATCGTAATGCCCTTGACCGTCCCATGGACGAAGCGACAGGGGAGCTTGGTGGCAACGAACTGGAGGTCCCGGACACCTGGCGCTTCAGCATTGATGTCGCAAAAAGCTGGGAGCAGGCGTTCTTTGCCGCACCAACTCCGCACACACGCAAAGTCGCCCTGCGCAGCGCCATGGTCATGAGTCCTGATCGCGGCGGGATCTTCGATACCTTGCTCCGCCTGGTGGGCTTCGGTTTCGGAGGTAGTGCAGGCCAGGGCAATCAGTTCGTCTCCTGGATACACGACGGGGACTTCACCCGGGCGCTGGATTTTCTGATTAGTCATCCGGCAATCGGCGGGGCAGTGAATATATCTTCCCCGAATCCGCTGCCCAATGCGCAGTTCATGCAGGCGCTGCGGCAGGCGGCGGGAGTGCCGATCGGCCTGCCCGCAACCCGGTGGATGCTGGAATTAGGCGCCATTTTCCTGCGCACGGAAACAGAATTAGTCCTTAAGAGCCGTCGCGTGATTCCCAGCCGCCTCCTGCAAAGCGGCTTTGAATTCCGCTATCCCGATTGGCCTCAAGCAGCGCGCGACCTGGTCGAACGTCATCATGGTTCACCGATCTAATCAGCAGAAACAAAACAATGAGGCCGGAGCCAAAGCTCCAGCCTCATGGCTACGCTCGCTATGCGCTTTTGCGCTTCAACGGATCCGTCACATCCGTATCTCTCACCGCGTCCTTGCCTCGCTTGACGTCGTTCTCGACTTTCAGCTCCTCCCGGCGCACCGATTCGGTAACGTTTTGCGTCTCCTGCACCGTCTTCTTGCCGACGCGCACTTCTTCGCGAACTACCGGTTGTTTATCGACTGTGACTCGTTCCGCGCTGAGCGGAATACGGATGTCCGACGCCGTCCCGACATTGCCCTGGGCTGCGACGTCGCCGGAGACGGGCGCCCGCTCGATTACCAGCTCCTCGTGAGATACCGGCACCTGCATCGTCTTCTGCTCGGTAACTACTTCTTTGTGCAAACGCGCTTCCCCAGTGGGCACGCGCTCTTTATGGATGCGTAAACGCTCGCTCAGCAACTGAATGCGGTCGCCGCGTTCGTTGGCCCCACGGGTTGCGCTGGTTGTTGCCGCGGCAGGGACCGTGCTTTGTGGGCTGCGAGCGTTGGCATAATCGCGAGCATAATCGCTCTGCATCTCGCCTTTGTTTCTGGTCAGGATGGACGTTGCCTCCTGTTGGCGCGCGCCTGCCAGCACAGCTACGAGGTAGGAGCCTGAGCGCAGGCGATCCACATAGGATGACGGCAAGTGCAGGGTCGTGTCGTCGCTGACGTCTTCTACAGTGTCTACGTTTTCATCGGAGTAGTCATCTCCGCCACCGAATAGCATTTGCCAAAAGGAGCGATGATGCTCCTCGCGATCCGCTCCCGCCGCGGTTGGCTCGCCTACCGCTGCGCCGATTTCGTGGGCTTTGAAGCCCGCACTGTGAAGATCGCGAATTGCGTTTTGCGCGTTACCGCTGTCCTTAAATAGGGCAACCATAAAGTTGTTTGTGGTGGATGTAGTCTCAGTGTTCATGTATCAGGCTCCTTTTTTGTCAGG
>JBDTLH010000376.1:0-6173 GCA_039934875.1 Acidobacteriaceae bacterium
GGCGATACGCATCTGAAGCTGCTCGACCTTGGGGCGGGAAATGGCTGGTTAAGCTAT
This sequence comes from Acidobacteriaceae bacterium, assembly GCA_039934875.1. Classification (GTDB taxonomy): domain Bacteria; phylum Acidobacteriota; class Terriglobia; order Terriglobales; family Acidobacteriaceae; genus JBDTLH01. Next base: position 58 of record JBDTLH010000376.1, read on the forward strand.
CGGCTCTCCCGCCTGGGGCACTACCCTGCCGCAGTTGACTTGCTCGTGAATTCAATGGACGGGCTGGGTGCCGCGTCCCATTATCTCCCTCACCTGCCAACCCCATTTCCTCGGTTCCGCGCGGAACTCGAAAACCTGCCCTTCGAAGACGAGCAATTCGATTGCGCCATTTTTAATGCGTCTTTTCACTACTCGGAAGATTACCAACGTACCCTGCGCGAGGCCATGCGCTGCGTTCGGCATCATGGAACAGTAATCATTGCCGACACTGCCTGGTATAGCAGTGAACTCGCCGGCAAACGAATGATCGCCGAACGCAAAGCGGCATTCCACAAACGTTTTGGGTACGCGCCTCAGGAGCTTCCGCGCCAGGAATTCTTGACGGACGACCGTCTGGAACGCCTCGAACGCCAGCTTGGAGTGAAATGGGAGACGCACACGCCGTTCTATGGGCTGCGCTGGGCATTGCGCCCCGTAATGGCGCGTCTCAGAAAACAACGCGAGCCGTCGAAGTTCAGGATATATACCGCAAAGGTGAGCCATGATAGTCCTTTTTAATCCGCGCGCGACCAAGCCGCGCAATCGAAGGTTCCCACTCTCGGTGCTTGCCCTGGCGGCGGTGCTCGAAGGCCGCTACGACTACGAGATCGTGGACGGCAACGTGGATGAGCATGCGACGGATACTATCCTGTCGTTCATCCAGGCTGGCGGAGTAGAGATGCTGGGCGTCAGCGTAATGCCTGGCCCGCAGATGGCGGCAGCGGTCGAAAGCTGCCTGCGAATTCGCGAGTTGCACCCTCAGGTTCCCATTGTATGGGGCGGGTACTTTCCATCGATTTACCCGGACGCCTCGCTTAACGCGCAATACGTCGATTACGTGGTGCGTGGCCAGGGGGAAGAGACCTTGCTCGAGCTGATGGAGTGCCTGCGGTCAGGACGCAGCGTCGATGCTGTCAAGGGGCTGTCGTTTCGCGATGCACAAGGTGCGCACCGGCACAACCCGGAGCGTCCCATGAAGGGCCCGGACTCGTTTCCCTGGAGCCCTTATCACCGGATCGAGGTCGAACGATATCTGCGGCCTTCTTTTTTCGGAAAGAGGACGGCGGCGCACCATGCCAGCATCGGATGTCCGTTTCGTTGCAGCTTCTGCGGAGTCCATGCCGCCTATGGAAATCGCGAGCGTATGGAAAGTCCAGCCCGAACGGAAGCAATTTTGCGCCATCTAGTCTCGAAGTACGGGGCGGATTCCGTACAGTTTTATGACATGAACATGTTTCTGCGCGAGGACCACGCATTCGATCTCGCTTCGCGCATTGCCCCCTTGAATCTGCGCTGGTGGTGCGAGGCGCGCATCGACATCGTGGGCGGTTATGCGGACAAGACCCTCGCCGCATTACGCCGGGCCGGATGCACCATGATCTTCTTCGGCGCGGAATCGGGCTCGAACTGGGTGCTCGAAGAGATGCAGAAGCAGATTACCTCGGAACAGACACTCGCGCTCGCCAGCCGCATCCGCGCGTTCGACATAATCCCCGAATTTTCGTTTGTGATTGGAAACCCCAAGGACCCGGAGGGAGACACCCGGCAGACACTCGCATTCATTCGCAAGATAAAGCTCCTCAATCCGGCCTCGGAGATCATCATCTACCACTACACTCCCGTACCTCAGCGCGAAACCGAAAACATGTACGGCGAAATTGATGGGGACATCAAGTTCCCCGATACTCCGGATGAGTGGGCGACCAAACGATGGATGGACTTTGCATTGCGCATCGATCCCAACACGCCCTGGCTGAAGCGCAATACCAAAAAATTGATCGACAACTTTGAACTGGTGGTTGCCTCGCGCTGGCCCACCGTGCAAGACATCCGTGCGCCGCAATGGAGCCGTACGCTGCTGCGGGCATTGAGTTCCTGGCGCTATGCGGCCCAAGTCTATGCGGCGCCGTTCGAGCTGCGCCTGGCACATGATCTCATCTCGTTGCGCAAGCCAAAACGGGAGAGCCTTTGATACTCCCTCAAAATTTGCTTGCGGCCCCCCAGGCTTATGAACTGTGGGCGGAAACCTACGATCGCGCACCTAATCCCATGTTGGGCCTGGAGCAGCGCTGGCTCGAACCCCTGCTGCCGGACACCGCCGGATTGCGCGTGGTGGATGTCGGCTGCGGCACTGGGCGATGGCTGGATTATTTTCGCATGCGGGGTGCCGCAACCGTGATTGGCCTGGATTCCAGCCGCGCCATGCTCGCCCGCGCAGCGGTCAGACGAAATGACAACCTGCGCTTGCTGCTTGCGGACTGCTGCGCTATCCCCCTCGATAATATGTGCGCCGACCTCATGCTGGCGTCTTTCTTGCCCGGCTATGTTCGCGATATCTCTCACTTTGCCATCGAGATGGCGAGAATCTGCCGTTCCCAAGGCTGGTTATTTATCTCCGATGTTCATCCGGCCACTGAGAAACTCTTGCGGTGGGAGCGCACCTTCAACGCCGGCGATCGGAAGTACACGGTCGCAACTTATCGTTATGAAATTGGGGCGCTCATTCGTCAGTTCGAGATCGCTGGCTTTGAGTTGCGCTGCTTCCTGGAGCCGGTCTTCGGCGATCCAGAGCTGCGAATGCTGGAGGAGAATGGCCAGCGGACCGCAGACGATCTATCCTCGCATCCCGCGATCTACATTGCCGGGTTTTGCAGGCTTCCATTGCATCCAATCGCGCGCAAGCCGCTCACTTTGACCAACGGGAAAGCGGCCATTGGTCCGCATGAGTCGGCCAGAGTTGATCTGCAAGTGCAGGGAGGTAAATTCACAACAATCCTTTCCAAATCCGCAATGGCGCAGGCGATTGATGCAACGAGCCGTATTGATCTGAGCGGCTATTTGCTTTTCCCTGGACTGATTAATGCTCATGACCATCTGGAATATGCATTGTTTCCCCGCATGGGGTCCGGGCCTTATAAGAACGCCAAAGAGTGGGCGGACGATATTTATCACCCGGACCAGCCTCCGATTGCAGCTCAATCAGAGCTCAACAAGACGGTCCGCCTGCTATGGGGTGGAGTACACAACCTGCTTAGCGGCGTCACCACCGTATGCCATCACAATGAATTCAAGGCGGATGTCTTCGAGCGTGAGTTCCCTGTGTCTGTGGTTAAGAACATGGGGTGGTCGCATTCCCTCTACTTCGATCCTGACACCATCGCGAAGATGGAAGGCTCCAACCCCAATCACCCATTCATCATTCATCTCGGCGAAGGCGCAGACGATGACTCAGCCCAGGAGATATTTACGCTGGCGGATGCCGGGGCCCTCGGCCCTTACACCGTGATCGTCCACGGAATCGCCCTGAATAGTCGCGGCTTGCAATTGTTGCGCGAATCGGGCGCGGCGCTTATCTGGTGCCCCACCTCCAATTGCTTTCTATTCGGTCACACCCATGCGCGGGAGGCGATCACAGACCATCAGAACGTCGCCCTGGGAAGCGATTCCCCGCTGACCTCCGCCGGCGATCTATTGGACGAGGTGCGCTTCGCCTGCACCTCGGTGGGTATCTCCGCACCAGAAATTTATCGTCAGGTCACCAGCAGTGCCGCAAGAGTTCTGCGCCTGTCTGAGGGGCAGGGATACCTTCGCTTAGGCGGAGTGGCCGATTGCTTCGCGGTGCGGGATCGAGGCAATTCTCCCGCCGAACGCCTGGCTGGCTTGTCGGCGGCGGATGTCGAGCTAGTACTCCTTCGCGGCGAGATACAACTCGCATCGGCAGAGATACTCGATCGCCTCTCCGTCAATGATCCGACCCACGGACTCGCCCCGTTGTTCATCGCAGACCGGCGGCTGTGGGTGCGTGCTCCTTTGATACGCATGTTCCGAGACACGTATGCCGCCCTGGGAACAGACTGGAAGCTGGGCGGGAAAGCAGTGCGCTATGGGGCTTGAGCCTCTCATCTCCCGCCTGCCGGTGTTGGTATTGAACGCACACTCCCGTTGCAATTGCCGCTGCGTAATGTGTGACATCTGGAAGCGCACAGAACAGACTGTGCTCACTCCGGGCGATCTCGCGGTTTTAATGGACTCTATCAAAGTGTTGCACGTTGAGTGGATTGTATTTACCGGCGGTGAACCACTCATGAATCCCCATCTTCCAGTGCTGGCAAAGATGCTGCGCGAACAGGGACTGAAGCTGACGCTTTTATCTACTGGGCTTCTGCTCGGGCAATTGGCCGCGCAGGTCGCCGCATCCTTTGATGATGTGATCGTTTCGCTCGACGGGCCGGCTGAGGTCCATGATCAGATACGAAGGGTAAAAGGAGCTTTCAGCAAGCTCTCCAACGGCGTAAGTTGGTTGCGCCAAATTGCCCCTCAAATTCCGGTGCACGCCCGCGCGACCGTGCAGAAAGCCAACCATCAGCGCTTGCGCGAAACCGTTCAAGCGGCGAAAGCTATGGGCTTGCGATCCGTGTCGTTTCTCGCCGCGGACGTTAGCTCCCCAGCCTTCAACCGTGAACTCGTATGGCCTGAGGAGCTCCAGAATAGGATTTCACTGACAGCGCAGGAAGCACTGCAACTGGAAGCGGAGATCGAGCGCATGATCGAAGATCACGCCGTCGATATCGGCAGCGGATTCATAGCTGAGCGTCCAGAGAAACTCCGCAGAATCATACTGCACTTCCGGGCATTGCTCGGTCAGGCGACACCGGTCGCTCCGGTCTGCAACGCCCCCTGGGTCTCCGCCGTCGTTGAATCGGACGGAGCGGTTAAGCCCTGTTTCTTTCACCCAGCGATGGGAAATATTCATGATGCTCCTCTGACAACAATTCTCAACGGCAGGCGGGCAAGAGAATTCCGGGCCAACCTTAAGATCCCTACTGATCCTATCTGCCGATCCTGCGTATGCTCCTTAGACTATCGCGCTCCTTGACCATCATGCGCCTTGCAGTCCGTTTCTGCTCCCGAATAAATACACGGTTCCCCCAGGCTCCCGGCCGCCGGCAAATGGCGGATATACAAGACAATCGCCCATATTTCGTCCTCGTTTAGAATGCCTTTCGCGGCCGGCATACCCGAAGGACGTATCCCATTAGTGACAATGCTCTTTAATTGGCCGTCTGTATAGCTCTGTACACCCACGGAAGCCAGTGAGGGCACTGGCGGAGACATGTTGTTGGCGAAGGGAACCCCGGTGTTCTGCCCATCCAGTCCATGACAGGCCACACAGTAATGGGAGAATGCCTCTCGCCCAGCGGCGATGTTCTCTGCTGTCGGCTGCAGCGGAGACCTCTGCTTCTTGTTTCCGACCAGATGGTGTTTCAAGCTGGTGGCCAGCGCCGTCTCCGCTCTCCCCGGAGGCTTTGCCGCACAGCCACACAAAATTCCGCACATTCCAACCAATGTCCCGCGCAGTATGAATGACATGTTAATCCGTGACCACGACCTTCATCCGCATCGAGCCATGGTGTACGCCGCAGAACACACTACACTTGCCTTCGAACTCGCCAGCCTTATCAGGAGTGAAGGTCACTTGTTCGGTATGCCCCTTTTTTGCCGTCAATTTAACGCCCAGCTCTTTAATGGCCAATCCATGTGACACGTCTTCCGTAGTAAGCGCCAGTGTCACCGGTTGGCCTTTCTTAAGCGTGATCTGATCAGGTTGGTAAGAAAAGCGTTGCGAGATTATCTCTATTCTGTGGGTTGCGGCGGGCGCTTGCCCTGCTACAGTCAGCAATCCCGTTGAACAGAACAAAAGTGAAATAGCAAGACGATTTAGTCGCATGTACCTTCTCCGTGTGAAAGTCACAATCAGGGAGCTATATATTGCAGCAATGCCCGCTCCTGCTCCGCGGTTAAATTGGCGCGGGTGCGCATATGACGAACAATTGTTCTCGCTGCTGACCCCGGCAATGTCTGTGGAGCAGCATGACAACGCGAGCATTGTGTTGCGAAGACGCGCTCCCCCTCGTCTTCATCTTGGGCGCTTCTTGGCTTTTCTCGCTGCATTGGAGCGCGATGGTCGGAAGCCCTGGGACTTTTTGCCCCCATAGCTAGACCACACGCCGAAGTCAAGGCCAACCCAGCCGCGAGCAACATGACAGCGTTCTTTTCCATCATTTACCCCCAATAGC
>JBDTLH010000377.1:0-3954 GCA_039934875.1 Acidobacteriaceae bacterium
AATGCATCCCTGGCCTGGCCTTTTGCACCTCGATACCGCTCATACTCAACGGCTTCCCGGCTTGCAATACACTCGGCGGCTGCGTGGCCTTTATAAAATACACCGCTGTAGTCCCCAGCACGGTGCCCGTGCCGTCGGCATCGAGGGCAAAGGCGGAGCGCTCATCGATCGCAATCTCGCGCGCCGGCTTGCCCGTCTCCTTCTCAATCCGCGCCAGAAATACCAGCGAACGGCCCATGCGGTCGCGCCTGGCGAAATGCGTGTCGGTGAGGATGCCGCGCAGCAGCGGAATCTTGAGAAACTCGTGATCGACGGTGATCTGCTCTCCATAAGGATCCGCCAGCGCGATCTTCGAGGTCAGGTCCGGCCCATCCGGCTGGTCGCCGCGGGCGGTGTACACCCACCCGCCTAACACCGCGAGGCCCGCGCTGGTTCCGCCAATCGCGCGGCCTTGCGCGATGTGCTCATTCAAAGCAGCTTGCAGCGGAGTCCCGGCCCAGTCATTCCAATATTTCGCCTGGTCTCCTCCGGCGATAAAGATCACCGCCGCCTCGCGCACCTTCTGCGAGACAAAAGCATCTTGCGCCGCGGCGCGCGTGGGCAGGACGATGGTGGCTACGGAATTCAGTTTGCACAGTTTTTGAATGTAGGGATTGTAAGCATCGTCGCCGGAATGCCGGATCACCAGAAAATCCCCGCCCTGGCCATGCGAGCACAGCCATCGAAACGCCGCATCGAGGTCTTTGCCGCCGCCCATCAGCGCAAATCCCGGCGTGGTCTTGACCGTGATAGCCTGCGCATTGCCTAGACGAAAGTATTGGTAAGGCTTCGCATTGGAATTTGGATTGGGCTGGACTTGCCCCACAGCAAACGCGCAAGCCGCCGCCACTATCCCTGCAAAACGCAAAGATTTCATGCCCCCAGAATACATGCGGCATCGCGGCTCACCTCCGCATCGCCTCGAGAAACTCCGTCACTTTGATGATGCGCGTTCCTTCATAGCTGCCAAGCCGCAGCAGATGGCTATCGCCCGTAATCAGGTATTCGGATTTGCTTTCCACCGCGCATTCCAGTATTCGATCGTCATCGGAATCTTCCTCAACAACTCTGAGGTGCGGCTTTGGCGTTACTCTTTGAGTGAAATCGCCAACCCGTTCGCGGAATAGCAAGAGCGCGTCTTTACTCCAGCCAAATTTGTCGCGCGGCACACGCGGCACTTCGTCGATAATGTCGTCAGAAATCGAAAGCTGAATAGATCCCGCACGGGCCAGATGAAGCAAGTCATCAGGAGGGCCGCCGAAATGCAGCGCAGAGATATAAATGTTGCTGTCTGCGGTGACACGGACCATTTATCGCCGGTGCTCTTGACGTGATTCCCGAATCGCATCCAGCACGTTTCCTTCGCCGATGCCGCGCTCCCGGGCTTTTTCGAGACCATAACGTTTCAGGCTGCTCCACTGCTGCTCTTTGATGTAGAGATCTACAGCCTCCACCAGCACCTCGTTTATCGAGCACACTCGCGCCGCCGCTATGCCTTCCATTTCGGCGAGAAGGCGAGGTGGAATGCCCAAATTTTCGCTCCCCTGCGATGCCATGGACTATTCTCTCACTTCTTTTTGCTCTTCCCCCATCGACGTTCATCGGCGTAAATCGGCGGGTGCTCTATCCTTCATCCCTGAAACAATCCATTCCCATTGTCGTCCATATTGGATACAATCTTCCGTTCCGGCAAATCACCTGCCCAACACACAATACAGCCCGCAATACAGGAGCCCCACTGATGTCCAAACCCTCTCTTAGCGCGGCGCTCGCGCTCACCATGCTGGCGACCCTCTGCGCCAGCGCCCAGCAGACCACTCCCCCCACGCAACCCACGCGCCGCGCTCATCCGCCGCAGGCCACTAAGCAGGCCGCCACTCCCGCCCCCGCGCCGAATCCCACCGAAGAAACGCCGCCGCCCTCCCCCGCGCGCGAGCAGCGTCCCATGGAGCGCCCCGAAGCCGAGCGCGGAGAAGCGGGCGCCGAACGCAACCAGAACGTCCACTTCGACATGAGAGAAGTTCCTCCCATCGTCACTCATCACTCCACCACCATCGGCGGTAAACGCATCAACTACACCGCCACCGCCGGACGCCTGCCCATCAAAGACATTAGCGGCAACATCGAAGCCGAGATGTTCTTCACCGCCTACACGCTCGACGGCGAAAATGCGGCCACTCGCCCGGTCACCTTCGGATTCAACGGAGGCCCCGGCTCCGCCTCTTACTGGGTGCACCTCGGCATTCTGGGACCGAAGCGCGTCGCCATGAATCCCGATGGCTCGCTGCCGCCCGCTCCCTATCATCTGGTGGACAACGAGTCGTCGCCCCTCGATAAGACCGACGTCGTGATCGTGGACGCCATCGGCACCGGATACAGCCGTCCTAAAGACAACGCGACCGGCAAGAAATTTTGGGGAGTGCGCGGCGACGTCGAAGCCTTCGGCGAGTTCATCCGCATGTACATCAGCCGCTACGAGCGCTGGGGCTCTCCCCTCTATCTATTCGGAGAGAGCTACGGCACCTTCCGCTCCGCCGGTATCGCCGGATATCTCTCCGATAAAGGCATCAACTTCAACGGCATCATGATGCTATCCTCCCTGCTGAGCTATGAGACCCTCGAACCGGCGCTGATGAACGATCTCGCCTATCCGCTGCTGCTGCCCAGCCTCACTGCGGTAGCCCACTATCATAAGAAGCTGCCCGCGGATTTGCAGTCCGCGCCCGAAGCGCAGGCGCGCAAGGAATCCGAGGAATTTGCCCAGGGAGAATACTGGGACGCGCTCAATAAAGGCGACCTGCTGACTCCACAAGAGCGGCAGAACATCATCGCCAAACTCGCGCGCTTCACCGGACTCACTCCGCTCATCATCGACCAATCCAATCTGCGCATCGATGTGCAGATCTTCACCCACAACCTGCTGGGCGCGGAAAAATTGCGCGTCGGGCGCCTCGACGGCCGCTACACCGGGCCCGACCCCGCCGGATATATGAACCCGCGCGGCTTCTTCGATCCATCGAGCGCCGAGACGGGCGCGCCGTGGTACTCCACCTTTAACAACTACATTCGCACCGATCTCGGTTACAAGACCGACATGCCCTACTACGGATCGGGCCGCGAGAACCCCGCCTTCACCTGGGACAACACCACCAGCGTCACCAGCCAGGGCCGCGGCCTGGTCGGATATCCCTCGACTGCCGAAGCCATGCGCGCCGCCATCGTTAAAGACCGTCACCTGAAAGTATTGGTGCTCGAAGGTTATTACGATCTAGCTACGCCCTATTTCAACGCCAACTACAGCTTTAACCACATGCAACTGCCGCCCGAATACCTCAAGAACATCTCCTTTGCGACCTACGAGAGCGGACACATGGTTTATCTCGAAGAAAACGCACGGCACAAACTGAAACAGGATTTCGCGCATTTTATTGACGAGACCACGCACTAGAGCAATTAGCAATTGGTCAGCGGTTAAATCGTTTGCCATCCGGAGCGGTGTTCTTTGCCGCTCAGGGAATCTACCTTTAAACACACCACAGTCGACATTTGGAAATCGATTCTGGACGGACTGAAGTAGAGCGCGTAAGCTGCACTTACTGTGTGGAAGCGCGTTGCTCTCGCGGGCTTGTCTGGATTCCTAATCTCGATTTTTTGGATGTTTCTCGGCTTTTTGCTTTTCAATGGTCCTAACGGGTTAGTCGCCGATTTTTACTATCTGGGCGGCGAGATTGTCTGCCCCATTTTCCCGGTTAACAGTTCGCACGACATCTATGGTCCGTTCGTGAATGCAATCCTGTATGCGTCTGTGGCTTGGATTCTATTGCGGACAGTCAAGCACTTCCGAGTTCACGGCGACCCGCACAATCGTCTAGAGTAGTCGTTGCTGCCAAGAGCGTATGCTGCATACAATAAATC
>JBDTLH010000378.1:0-2767 GCA_039934875.1 Acidobacteriaceae bacterium
CACCAGCTCCGCCGCCACGCCTGCCTCAAAACCGTCTACTCCACCTATCCGTGGCGTCGACTGCAGCGTGAAAACCTGCCGCACAGCCACGTCGAAACCTTCCCGTGGATTCACGGCGGACTAGCGCTCCTCGCCCGCTACGGCCTCTACCCATCGCGGTTCACCGAATCGCTCGACTATTGGAACGCATTAGCCTTCGATGAATGGATCACCCATCGCATCACCCGTCCCGGCGCGGAGTGCGACGCCCTCATCGCCATCTCGGGAGCGGGCCTCAAAGCCGGCCAGAAAGTCCAGGCCAGCGGAGGAAAATACATCTGCGATCGAGGTTCCACCCACGCCCGCTTTCGCAGCCGCGCCCTCGAACAGGAGTACAGCCGCTGGAACATTCCGCTCGAAACAGAAGATCCACGCGACACCGAGCGCGAAGAGCGCCAGTATGCGATGGCGGATGCGATCACCGTGCCATCGAATTTCGCTGCGCGCAGCTTCGTTCAGGAGGGCATTGCCCCGGGAAAAATCCACATCATTCCCTACGGCGTACGGCTGGACGCGTTTCATCCCGTCGCCACACCACCGCCGGATGAATTTCAAGTCATCTTCGTCGGCCAGATCAGCCTGCACAAAGGCATCCCCTACTTGCTGCAGGCGTTTGCCAATATTCGACATCCCCACAAACGCCTGCGTCTCATCGGCAGCGTCATGCGGGAAATGAAACCAGTGCTCTCAAAGCTTCCTTTAGAGAACGTTGAAATGACTGGTGCCGTGCCGAAAAGCCAGCTGCTCGAATACATGAGCCGCAGCCATGTGATGGTGCTGCCCAGCATCGATGAGGGCTTTGGCATGGTGCAGGGAGAGGCCATGGCATGCGGATGCCCGGTTATCGCAACGACACACACCGGCGCGGAGAATCTGTTCACCGATGGCGTCGAAGGCTTTATCGTCCCACCGCGCGATCCCGAGGCTTTGGCCGACCGGCTGCGACGGCTTGCCGACGATCCAAATCTGCAGAGGCAGATGAGCGCCGCCGCTCTCGAACGCGTCCAGCATTTGGGAGGGTGGAATGACTACGGTGACAGATGGATAAAACTGCTGCGAGAGCTCTGCGGAGAAGGACCCGACGAAACGGGCGAAGTATATCTTTAAGATAAGGCGAGGCTGCAGCCTTATCTTAAAGAATAGGGTGGTCGATTTCCGCGCTGTCGCGGAATCTTGTAAATTTATCGCCCGACCGGAGCCGCATGCCTCGTTTTCGAGGCATGGATTGGAACGAAAACCTAGGCGCTCTTGACGGTCAAAGCCTTCAGCCGGGCATTCAGGCGGCTCTTGTAGCGGGAAGCGGTATTGTCATGCAGAATGCCCTTCTGCACGCTCTTGTCGAGCAGCGAAGCAGTCTGGTTGTACTGCGTGCGCGCCGCTGCGGCATCGTTGCCGGTCAAAGCCTCACGCATGGCGCGAAGGCCATTGCGCAGCTTGCTGCGGTTGGCACGGTTGACGACGGTGCGCTTGACGGTCTGCCGCGCGTGCTTCAAAGAGGAAACATGATTTGCCATTCAACAATTCTCTTTCGTTGAAACTAAGCTGGAATGCGAAGCCCGTCGGAAATAGCTAAAATTACTCGGGCCGCAATTCTCAAGTCTAAGCGAATCCCCGCATTGGGTCAAATAAATTGGAGCAGCGCCGCTGATATAGAGTCGGCCTGCTCGATACTAGAGAATCACGGAGGAGATGCAATGAAATCGCCCTGGAAGCAGATTCTGATTGGGTCCATGATGCTGTCAAGCGCTGTATTCGCGGCGACGGATTTGACGATTCACCTGAATGGTTCGCAGCCAATCTCCCGCTCCACAAGGCAGTATCAGTGCGATGCGCAAGGCGCAAAAATGGGCCTTCCAGCGGGCTCGTTTTCCGTTGAATACATCAACGGCGGAGGAAACAGTCTGGCTGTTCTTCCTATCCACGGAAGCTCGCTGATCTTTGCCAACGTGTCCTCCGGCTCCGGCGCGCGCTATGCAGCCAGCCAATACATCTGGTGGGAGGAAGCCGGCCGCACGGTCAGTCTTTCGTCGGATTCGATCGCACGCAAGATGCGATCGGAATGCCGCCGCGCCGATTCCCAATAGAACGTTTGCCATCCGGAGCTCAAAAAAAGCTCGGCTGCGGAATAGGTCGATAGGAAGGCTTCACATTGCGGACGCGAATGAGATTCCGCCGCTGGTCGAGCCGAATGGCTTCGCACGCATCGAACTGCAACAGGATGAGCACGGAACCATGCAGCATGGTTTCTGCGGACTGCTCCACAATGTCGTGCATGGCAGGGCAATATTCTTCCTGCTCCGTTAATTTCTGCGCGCGGAGAAATTTGTTGATTTGGCGATTGACGCAATTCTTTTCTGGCGCTACGCTTGTGCCCATCGACGTGCTTAACATTGCGCTCCACCACGCACTGCGGATCGATCCTCTGGCCGGGGCTTCGGCTGGGTGGATGTTCGGCTCGATGCGGTCGATGGAATCAACTCTCCTCAGCCATCCGGTTTTACTCCAACGCAATCCAACTACTTGTATCGACCTCAGGCAGCTGCTTGGGCTGTCTGCCGTTTCGGTGTCTTAATCCCACAGGGAGGCGAAAAGTTTTAATTGATGACCAAAACCATCGAGATCACCCCAAACATTGAGCCGATTTTTGGCACCCGCGACGAGAACCTCCACCTGATTGAAGCTGCCTTGAAAGTGAAGATCGATCTTCGTTCCGATGCGTTGTATGTAC
>JBDTLH010000379.1:0-7287 GCA_039934875.1 Acidobacteriaceae bacterium
GATCCACTGCTCCGCCGGCAACGCGCTTACGCTATATGCCATCGGCGCGCCGTTGTAGGTCGTGAAGACGGCGCTGCCATTCGCCAGGGATGCGGTCACCGTGTTCGCGCCCGCCGATTGGATGAGCGCTCCACTCTGCGCCTCGCCCGCTTCATCGGTGAAGATATTGCACACGCTTCCCCCGCAGGCGGTCAGCGCCACCGTAGCCGGAGACGCGCGGAAGACCACAGCCTCGCCCGCCAAAGGTGTGCCATCGCTCGCCAGCACCCGTACTCGCAGCTTCTGCGAGCTCACGCTGCCCAGCGCCACCGTCCCTGAAGCCCCTGGAGAGAGCAGCACGATGGTTGCCGCCGCGTCCCCGATCTGCAATGCCTGATACATCGCCGCCACCGCTCCGGTCACCGAATCGCGCAGTGCAATGTCATAGACGCCATCCGCCAGCGCCGGAAGCGCGACGACCATGCGGGTAGCCGACACCGATTTCACGATCGCCGGAACTCCGCCGATCGCGACCGTCGCAGCAGCGGTAAATCCCTTGCCCAGTACCGTGATCGTGCCCTGTCCGGATGGGGCCCGCGCCGGCAGTGCCGCGTCTGCGTAAAACAGCCGCGCGACGTAGGCATAGTCGGGACGCCCATCGCCGCGCATGTCCGCGATGCCGACCGTCACCACATCGTCCGCGCTGGTCACTGCATTCAACCAGGTAACGCCGGTTGCCGATGAGTCAAAAGGCGCTGAGGCCACCACCGCGGGTGAACCTGCGGGGTCGCTCGCGTTCCACGCCCCCAGCGCCGGAGCGAGCTTCGATTGCGTCGCGTGCTGAGCCTCGTCCACAGCCGTAACTTCCACAGAGAAGGACCGGTTGGCGCGCGCCAGGAACTTGAAATAATCGGTGTGCCCATAGGTGCCTAGGCTCGATACCCACATCCCTGATTTTGGCAGCGACAGCGGCGCCACCTGCCGCGAGTCTTTGCCCGCGAACTGAGGCGCGGCGCTGCTCCCCTGCATCGCGATATCCAGCGGGAGATCAGATCCCGCGCCGACCGCGCCGATCACCACCGGCATGAAGCTGCCCGAAGGAGTGACCCCCGCCCACTCATAAGGTCCCACCACCAACTCGCCGCTGTAGAGCGGATCCACCGGCTCCACTGAAATTTGATAGCTCGCCTGCGGTTGCCCTGGCGGCAGCGGCAGCCCGGCAATCTCGTAATAGCCGGCAAGCGCCGGGTCGTCACCGCCGAAGCGATCCAACCTGGCTCCGGCGGCGTCCGTATATCCGGTAATGGGGTTTCCGGCGTTGCCATGGAAGAGAAATCCGGAGACGCAACTCACCGCAACCATGCGCGACGGCTGCCCGGTATTGGGGTCGATCAGGCGCGCCACTACATTCACCCCCTGCATGCCTGCGCCACTGGCGAATAGCACCCGCCCCGATATGCGCACCGTCGTCTCGCGAGACAAAAATTTGCTGGATGGGGGCCACTCCCCAATGTTCGCCGCCGTCACCGGATAGAGCCGCGAGACCGCCGCTATATCATCCGCCCGCAGCGCGGAATCATACAAGCAGTGGTCGGTGCACCATCCCTCAAGCGGATGCATGCGCGGGTAACCCGCAAAATCCGCCGAGGTGACGGTGGGTATGCCGGTGACCACATTATCATTGACTTGCGACCAGCCGATGCCGAGCAGCCGTCCCATTTTGCGCAACAGCGCAAATTGCAACTGCGCGGTCGAGGAGAAGCAGTTGCCGTTCAGTACCAGTACCGCATGCGCGAAGTGTCCATCGCTGGCGTAGGAATCGATATAAGAGATCACGGCGTTGGTTGAGCACTCGACGGGATCGCTCGCGCCCGCGCCATAGAAGAGATCGGTGATCGCGCCGCCGTTATCATAGATGACGGTCAGGAATTCGCCGTTTGCGCCGGCCTGTGCATCCGCCGGAAGTTCGAGCACGCCATTCCACAGGGAGACGTTTGCGCCGCTCACGTCTTCGACCAGCACTCCCGCGTGCTGCGTGCTCAGGGCGGCGGTCGGCGCCTGGGTCCACTGCTGCAACGCCCATGCCACCGCCTGGTCAGCGTCGCTGCCCGTGATATTTGCGTTGAGGTCGCCCTGATCGGTCCAGTAGCGCAGTACCCCATTCCGCCATAGGATGGGCTTGCCGCGCACCGCCGAATCAAATCCGCTGCCCGCGATTTTATAGACGCCGGCCGCATGAGAATTGCAGCACCCCGCGAAGGCGATCGTTAGCAGCGTGATCCAGAGCCGGATGAAGTCGCGCATCACCCATACTGCTGCAACTATGCTGCCAGTATCAGCGTGATCTCATTAGAATTTGCAAACCTGGAAGTTGCAAACCTGGATCTACAGACCCCTCGGGGCAAAGCAGAAAATTACAGCCCGCAACATAACGCAATCCTAAAGCCCGCCAAATTCAGGCGCCCTTAAGCTCCTCGCGCAGACGATTAGAAGAGGCCAGCCCCTCATGCCGCATCTAAATTTCCGTAAACTCGCAAACAAATTTACCCCGGACGAACTTCTACTCGCCATCATTCTCGCCCTCTTGGTCATCCTGACGATGATCATCTCCTTCGCACTCTTCCACGTGCACCCGTAACCGCCAGAGGCAACCATTCGGTTGCCTGAAAGAGGTCCAAAAGAATGTCTCTCGACAGGTTTGCGCGCGTTTTTTGCGCGATTTCGGAGCAAAATTGGCCATGAAAATCGGCGTATTCGACTCCGGCTTCGGAGGCCTCACTGTCCTCCGTTCCCTGCTCTCAATCGTCCCCCAGGCCGACTATCTCTACCTCGGAGATTCCGCCCGTCTCCCCTATGGTTCGAAGTCGCCGCAAACCGTCGCCCACTACGCCGCTTCCAGCGCTAAGTTCCTCCATACAAAAGGGATAGAGCTGCTCGTGATCGCCTGCAACAGCGCCTCCGCCGTGGCCCTGGACGCCATCCGCTCAGCCGTACCCATCCCGGTGATTGGGGTGATCGAACCCGGCGCAACCACCGCCGCGAACCTCTCCCGCACCCGCCGGGTCTGCGTCATCGGCACACAAGCCACCATTGCCAGCCACGCCTACTCTAACGCCTTGCAAACACACGGCTTAGAAGTAAAAGAGAAGGCATGTCCCCTGCTCGTTCCGCTGGTCGAAGAGGGCTGGACCGATCATCCCGTCACCGAGCAAGTCGCGCGCATCTACCTGCAGGAACTCTTCTCTGAGTGCGAAGCCTCCTGGATTGATGGAGTTGCCGCGGACACCCTGGTTCTGGGATGCACTCATTACCCGCTGCTAAAGCCGCTTCTATCGCGGATTTTGCCTGAGGATATGCAGATGGTGGACTCCGCCGACGCCGTCGCCCACCAGGTTGCGCTGGTCGCAGACTTAAACCAGCGCTTCAAAGTATCTGCCGGAAGTTGTTCATTCTTCGCCACGGATTCACTCGAGAAGTTTCGTACCCTGGGCGCACGGTTCTTGGGCCAGGAGATTGCGGCGGTAGAGTTGGTCACCCTGCCGGAGTAGCCGAACTTCGAGAAATTCCAACCGGACTGAAACTGAGTTAACCTACTTCTTATGATCAATTTGCAAGGACGTAACGCGGTTGTCTTCGGGGTCGCCAATAAGCGCAGCATAGCGTGGGCGATTGCGCAGAAGTTGCAAGCCGCCGGGGCCAGGCTCGCCATCACCTATCAAAACGAGCGCCTGGCGCAGGAGGCGCACGAGCTGATTACCGCGCTGCCCAAGGCGGAGGCGTTTCAGTGCGATGTATCGAACGATGCCGAGATCAAATCGCTGTTTGAGCAGCTTAAGGCGCGTTATGGGACGCTGCACACGCTGGTGCACTCAGTCGCCTATGCGCCTGCCGAGGAGTTGAAGGGCGCGTTTATCGAGACCTCGCGGGAGGGGTTCCGCATCGCCCACGACGTTAGCGTGTATTCGCTGGTGGCGCTGGCGCGCGCGGCCGCTCCGTTGATGACGGAGGGGGGCAGCATTATAACTATGAGCTATTACGGCGCGGAGAAGGTGGTCCCCAAATATAACGTGATGGGAGTGGCTAAGGCGGCGCTCGAAGCCAGCACTCGCTATCTCGCCTATGACCTCGGCGCGCGGAAGATACGGGTGAACGCCATCTCCGCCGGCCCGATCAAAACATTGGCGGCGCGCGGCATCTCCGGCTTCGGGGACATGCTGAAGGCACAGGCGGAGCGAGCGCCGCTGAAGCGCAACGTGGAAGCGGACGAGGTGGGCAACACCGCGCTCTATCTGGCGTCCGACCTCTCGACCGGGACCACCGGAGAGACGATTTACGTGGATTGCGGCTACAACATCATGGGGTTCTAATAAGTGTCGCCGGCAGAAGCGCAACGCTTGGCTTTCGCGCGCTCTACTCCCGCAGCGCCTGCGACGGCTCCACGCTGGCTGCGCGCATGGCAGGCACTGCGGAAGCGGCGAGCGCCAATAACAAGATCACGACCGCCACAAACGTAAGCACCAGCGGATCAAAGGGACTGACTCCGAAGAGGAGAGAACGCAGTAGCTGCGAGGCGGCGACCGCTCCCAGCAGCCCGAGGCCACAGCCCACCGCAGCCAGTTTTGCTCCTGAGGTGAGCACCAGCTTCACGATGTCCGCTCGCCGCGAACCAAGCGCCAACCGCATCGCCATCTCCTGGGTGCGCAGCGCCACCGAGAATGCGATGACGCTATAGATTCCCAATACCGCCAGCAACACTGCGGCGATGGCGAACGCGGAGATCAGCGCGGTGTTGAAGCGCCGCGCCCCCTCGCTATCGGAGACAGCTTGTCTCATCGGCGCCCATAACTGGCTGGCATTCACATGCCCAGGCAGCAGCGGGAACTCGAAGCTGCGAGGCATTACGCCGATCATCACATAGGGTTTACGGTCGAGCAAAATTTTTCTTCCCAGCACCTGCGGGTCCCCATGCATCTGGCCCTTCCAGGGAGCTATGGCTCGTCCAAACGGAAGGCGATGATCTTCCAGTCTCCGCTCTCTTTGGACCAGAGCAATCCAAGGGCTGCGGCTTCGCCTCCAGGTTCGATGAATTGGAAGAAGGTGACAAATTCAGGGCCGCCGACCGCACCCGCGCCGCTCGAATTCTTTCCGCATTCAAAGCCGGAAGCCTCCGCATTGGATATCCTCGCCAGCCTGTAAGCGCGCTCCTCCGGGTGATGGACCAGCTTCAGCGTCGGGTCCTCTGGATCATAGCTCTCGATGATTTGGTCCAACCGCTGCGAAGTAGGCGCATGCCGCACGATTTCCTTGAGTCCGCTCCGCAGATACTCGGCTTCATCCGAAACGCTGCCCGCGGTCTTCTCGCCGGGCTCGAGCGCGAGATTTACGCACTGGTAAGCGCTGGGCGTGAAGTATGAGAATGCAGTATCGAAGTCCCGCTTGATGAGAAAGGCGTCGAAGAAACCCTCTACCCGCTGCATCATCTCTGGGTCGGCCTGGGTCTCCACCGAGGGCGTGAGCGCCTTCTCTTGTTCCACACTGAGCTGGCTGTCAGGCACTGGCCCATCCCGCACCACGCTGGGATCGATCTGCCAACCAACAATTTGCCAGTAGCCGCGCTCTTTCTGCCATATAAGAAGAAGCGGCGCATCAGTACTCCCGGGAATGCGAAGCCGGAATGCCGAGGCATAATACCTTCCATACTTACGGGGCGGCCGTGTGGAAGAGGCCTCGCTTGAGCACACAGTGTCCGCTGCAATATCATCCGGGACTCGCGCCAACGTGAAGCTCGATGCGCCCTTCTGCGGCAGAGGCAATAGAGCAGAGTCCGAAAACTCGACCGGAGCGACCGCCTTCTCCAAGCTTGGCGTCTGGCCCAGCAGAGCGTTGACCTCCTCCATGTCGTTCCATATCCTGCGTGGGACGGGGTTGCCCGTGTCCTGCTTAACATCGGGCAAGTCGCCACCCGCCGATCCGGCATTGACGCACGCATACGATTTGGCGGAGACGTAGGCCAATGCGAGGTTAGGCTTGCCCTGCACCAGCCAGGTGGAAAGAAAGTCGGTCACCGCCGCGCCCAATGGCACCTGGTCCGTCAGCGGAGGGAAACGCGCGATGTCGTGCTCCGGATCAGGGGCGAACCCGCTATCATGGACCACCGGCAGTCCGAACAGGTTGCGCCACCAGTCGCTTAATCCCAGCCAGCGTTGCAAGTGTCCGTTGTAATTGCCGCCTGCGCGAACATCGGAATTCTCCGCCGTAAGATGTCCATTGAAGAGAGCTGCGGGAAATCCCGACGAACGGTAATCGACATCGATATCGGCGCGTTTGCCATCCGCAGTGGCTGAGATCTGGATGGAAGGATCGCCCCCGGTCTGCCGATAATTCAACGGATAGGAATGATGGAAGACCGTGTTGTCCGCCCCACGGGCGAACTCGCGGCTGGAGTTGAGCGTCGCCAGTGCATCGGCGTTGAGGACCGCGTAAATGCGAAATTGCAGGTCACCCGTCGCATGCGGGACTTTGCCCCGGGCCGTCTCCAGTATCTTTACAAGTTGCAGGGCATTGCCCAGGCTCCCGCCTTGTTTGTCGGTGAGCGCTGTGCTCTGCAAGGCATTGGTTACCGCTTCGAAAGTTGTTCGTATCGAGATGGGGACCGCATCGTAGCCCTCTGCCGGCGCAATGTCTTTCTGGGTGCGCTTGTTATAGCGTGCAAACCATTCGTCCACCAGCCTGCGTTGCTCCGGACGGAGACGGTCATAGGTCCCTCCGAACTCCGGCTGTGCCCCTCCCGGTTTGCCCGTCCCGGCGACCGCGGGATTCGCCGCGCTCAAAGGCGAAGAGGGCGCCGCGGAAGTAGCAACCAAAGGTCCGGTAAGCTTTTGAATCCCCAGTTTTCTGGAGATCATTGGATAATATTCCCGGAGAAGGTTGCCCCCGACTATGAACCCCAGGTCGATGCCATAGCGCCGAAAGGTGCGTCCCGGCGTGCGCTCCGCAGAGGGGAGATAGCTGTTGGCAATGCCCTCTGAGATCACAGGCCCGAGCAGGCCAGACCAGTTAAACACATCATTTCCGTTATCGCTGCGCGTCACCACCGTGCGGCGCAAGGCATACTTGATCTTCTCGCCGGCAGTGGCGTCCCCTAAGACGAAATAGCGCGGGTCCTGGTGCAGCACCGACGGAAGCAGGAAGGTGCCGAAGAAGTTGCTGGTCGCGTTCCTGCCCATCGATGACCCGAAGCGTTTGGCATAACCCTCAGCCCCCTGGCCGTACCCGGGATTCGAATTCAGCGCTTGTCCGAACCCTGCC
>JBDTLH010000380.1:0-11699 GCA_039934875.1 Acidobacteriaceae bacterium
CAGCTCAGGTCAGGCAGCCTAGAAGTAAGCGAACCATGGCTGTAAAGGCAAGGTAAATCCATGCAATGGAAGGAATTAGCAGCGAATGGGGATGGAACTGGCTAGGCGGCGGACTTAGCGGCGAAGATTAAGCCAAAGCGCTGCACCGAAACGCGGACGAGGGCGTCTGCGGAACAGTCGGCGAAGGCGCAGGCGCTACCGGCCGATGCTAGAGCTTTTCGTAAAAATCGCACGCAGAGCAGGAGATATACATGCCTCCGGGCACATTGCGCTCGCGATCTTTCACCCGCATGGCGACGCGGGTAGGCTTACTGCATTTGGGACAGTCGGTGCTCTTGGCGGTGTCCATGATTTTGTTGCGATTGGCGAGTTTGGCGATCTTTGCCATGAAGGTAATTTCTCCTGAAGAATTGGGACTGTCTCCGCGAGAGTTGCGGGAGAGCACACT
This sequence comes from Acidobacteriaceae bacterium, assembly GCA_039934875.1. GTDB lineage: Bacteria > Acidobacteriota > Terriglobia > Terriglobales > Acidobacteriaceae > JBDTLH01. Next base: position 449 of record JBDTLH010000380.1, read on the forward strand.
TCATTATAGCGGAATCCTCCATTCAATATCTCGGTCCCGCGGATGCATCGCCGCCGGGCGCTCCGGGGATAGGCGCGGAGGTGGGCATACCCGGAATAGGTCCGGAACGCCGTTGCTGTTGCTGCTGGGGATATTGGGAGGCGTCCGAATCGGTGCCTCTCGCATTCGGATCCGTAGTGGGCGTGGTCGTATTCGGTAGTGGGGGCGCGGTACCTGGGGTACTACTACCCGTATCCACTACAGGAGGCGCATCGCCTGGCCGTTGCAAAGTCGGAGGGCGGCGATTGGCGTCCGCCTTCGCTTGCTGGATGCGATCGGCGGTTTCCTGCTTCTGCTCGGCTTGTTGCTGGGCGACGGTCCCCAACTCGCTCGAATCGATCTCAGGTTTATCGCGGACGATCATCGCCTCGCCCAAAGGCATTTCCTTGATGCGGATCAGACGGTCGCCCTCAAAGCGCAGAAAGCGCACGGTCGCGGGCGGTGTGCCATACATCCAGTCTTCGTAGGATGCGCCGTTCTCATCTTCTCTGAACTTTTTCTCCGGGCGGCCCATGGCGGTCAGCACCATCTCATGGTTCATGCCCACCAGCGCTTTGTGGTCGAGCACCGCAGCCTTGATTTTTGGCGGCAAGGTGTCGGCGTAGGCCTGGGTGGGAGACTTGACCGAGAAATCGAGGATGGGCGAGAGCAACTCACGCACCTCAACGGCGGAGATTTGCGGCACATACTTAGGAAAGGTGAGCGTCAGCAGCAGGCCCTTGGCGCGGGGATCGTCGGGCTTGGCCATGGGAGCTGTTTCGGCGGCGCCGACGCCAACCGAGACGTGCTCATACCATTTGTGCTTGGTTTTGGGGCCCCCGTTCAGCTCGAAGAGGATGGACTTGTCCTTGATCTCCATTTCGGTGATCTGCACGCGGTCGCCCTTCTTGGCAGCCGCTCCGAACTCCATCACCATCTGATTGAGCATGCCGTCGGCGGGTTCGATGTGTCCATTGGCGGGCAGCGTGAGGGTCTTGTCGGTGTAGGGCAAAGGCCGCTTGGCATAGGCAATTTCGGCATTCAGCGAACGAAACAAATCCAGCCGGTTCTCTTTGCTCAGTTTTTGGTCAGAGAGCTTGACATCGGTGAGCGGCGTCGGAGGTTGCGGAGCCACGCCGGGGACTGCGGGCGCATTGCCGATGACAAAGACGTGCGGGTCAGTGGGATTGGTCGCGGGCGCGCTACTCTGCGCACTCTTCGGCGCGGGCGCGGACGGCGGCGGAGCTGTCTTATCCACCTGAGCGCTTGCCGGGCTGCCTAGCACGATCCCGCCAGCAAGCGCCAGGCCAACGATAACCTGAGTTGAAGCCATTCTGCGCTGCATAGATATAGTCTGCTCCTCTTCCGCCGATTTCGCCATAAGGAAGGAGAAGGGGCAGGTCTCCTGAATATTCGATGCGGCGGCGAAGCGTGGGCGTGACCCTGAGAGCTATAATTCCGTCACTTCATCTTCTCAGGAGTTCTGCTTGCCCAAACGGACCCGCACCTTGCTATTCGCGCTCGCAACCTTGGCTCTCACAACCGCCGGACTGAGCCTGGCGCAAACTGCGACCCAAACCGCACCCCAGCGCTCCACGCCGGTTTTCAAGTATCAGCAGGTCATGGTTCCGGTGCGCGATGGAATCCATTTGCAAACGGTGATCTTCACGCCGGTGAATCAGCAGGGACCGCTGCCGATTCTGCTGCAACGTACTCCGTACGGCGTACCCGATAAGGCCCCGGACAAGATACCTGGTTCGCTCAAGGAGTTTGCCCAGGACGGGTATATTTTCGTGTTTCAGAACTTGCGCGGACGTTTCAAATCCGAAGGCACATTCGGCCTCAGCTTTCAGACCGACCTCGCGAATCCCAAGGCGACCAGTGAGACGACGGACGCCTACGACACGATCAGTTGGCTGGTGAAGAATGTTCCGGAGAACAACGGCAAAGTGGGAATTTGGGGAGTGTCGTATCCGGGGGTGGTGGCGGCGATGACGCTGCTGGAGCCGAATCCGGCGCTCAAAGCGGTGTCAGAGCAGGCCGCCCCGGCGGACCAGTGGATGAATGATGATATGCATCGCTATGGCGCGTTGCGCGAGAGTTACGCGCTGGAGTATTCGGTGATGGAGCAGGCGGACAAGAACTCCAACACGCATTTCAACTTCGATGACTACGATACCTATGAGTGGTATTTGAAGCTTGGACCGCTCGAGAATGTGAATGAGAAATATCTGCACGGGTCGATTCCCTATTGGAATGACATGATGAAGCATCCGAACTACGATGCGTTCTGGAAGGCGGAGGCATGGGTGAATAAGCTGCATAGCGCGCCGGTGCCGAACCTGAATGTTGCCGGATGGTGGGACCAGGAAGACCCGTGGGGACCCTGGAAGATCTTTCGCAGTTCTGAAGAGAGCGATCCACAGCACAACAATTATATGGTCGCGGGACCCTGGTACCACGGAGGCTGGCAGGGGCCGGATGGCTCCACGCTGGGCATTGTTCCCTTCGCAGGCCATAAGACCTCGGTAGAGTTCCGGGAGCAGATCGAAGCGCCATTCTTCCGCCATTACCTGCACGGCGAGGGCGAGAAGTTTCCCTGGAAGGCATCGACTTTCGAAACCGGATCGAACACGTGGAAGACGTATTCGGCGTGGCCTCCGAAGGAATCGAAGCCGACGAATTTGTATTTGGGCGCGGATGGAACGCTGTCATTCGATGCTCCGAAGCAGGCGGGCAGCGGTAATGAGTATGTGCAATATCTGTCGGATCCGGCCAAGCCCGTACCCTACCGGACACGGCCGATCTCGCCAACTTATCCCGGAGGCGACTGGCGCACCTGGGAGGTGGCGGACCAGCGGTTTGTGGAGGGGCGTCCGGATGTAGCGACCTTCGTCAGCCAGCCGCTCGATCACGACATCACTATCACCGGAGCGCTTGCCGCGGACCTCTTCGCTTCGACGTCCGGCACCGATAGCGACTTTGTGGTGAAGCTGATCGACGTCTATCCGGAGAACGCGCAGAAGGACGCGTGGGATGCGGAGGCTGGCCCGAAGCCGGGACAATACGCGCAGTCGATGAACGGATACGAGTTGCCGATTGCGATGGAGGTGCGGCGCGGGCGCTTCAACCAGAGCTATGAGCAGCCGCAGGCGCTAGTGGCGAACCAGGTGACGGAGTTCGCTATCCCGCTGCGCGACCACGACCATGTATTTTTGAAGGGACACAAGATCATGGTGCAGGTGCAGTCCACCTGGTTCCCGATCATTGATCGCAATCCGCAGACCTTCACGCCCAGCATCAACGACGCGAAGGCGACGGATTATGTGCCGGCAACGCAGCGGATTTATTGTTCGCCGCAGCAGGCCTCGCACATCGTGCTACCGGTGATGCCCTAAGATGAAAGTATGATTCACGAGGTATTTCCGGTCGGGCCGATTGCCTGCAACTGCTCTGTGCTGGGCGATGAAAATACGCGCGAGGCGATGGTGATCGATCCCGGCGACGAGATCGACCGCATCCTGCTCACGCTGGCGAAGCACGGGCTGACGCTCAAGCAGATCGTCATCACCCATGCGCACATCGACCACATCGGCGGGGCGATGAAGCTGAAGGCGGCGACCAGCGCGCCCATCCTGCTCAACCAGAATGACGAGATGCTGCTGAAGATGCTGGATATGCAGGCGGCGTGGGTGGGGATGCGTCCGCCGGGCGAGGTGACGATCGATCAGCATCTTAGCGACGCGGCGAAGTTGAAGATCGGCGGAATCGAGTCGCAGGTGATTCACACGCCGGGACATACCGAGGGAAGCCTGTGCGTGTATATTCCCGCCGAGCACAAGTTGATTGCCGGAGACACACTCTTTGCGGGCAGCATCGGACGCACCGACCTGCCCGGAGGCAATTACGAAAAGATCATCCGCTCTATCCGCGGCAAGCTGCTGGGATTGCCGGAGGAGACGATTGTTTTTCCTGGACATGGGCCGGTGACGACGATTGGGGAGGAGAAGGAGAGGAACCCGTTTCTGCGGGGAATAACCTGAATGTGTAGCGCCGGGTCAGCTCCGGGCAACGCTCTCCGCATTTCGTACGATCTTCGCTCCGGGTGACGCTCTCCGCTCCGGGTAACGCTCTCCGCTCCGGGTAACGCTCTCCAGATTTCCGCCGCGTAGCGGCAATATCGACTAGCCCCACGTTTCAACGTGGGGTAACGTCGTCGAAAATGGGGAGTGCCGTAGGCACGGCATCTGCTATTCTGCATACGCCGCCACGAACATTATGGCGCACACCTATACCCTCGCGTACCACCACATCGTTTTCAGCACCAAGCTCCGGCGCAATTTGAATCGGTCAGAGTGGGAGCCGCAGATTCACGCGATCTTCCGCGGCATCGCCCGCAATAAAGGCTTCTCTGTGGATTGCTCAGGAGGGACGGAGAACCACGTACACCTGCTTATCCGACTTCCCCCAATATGGAGCTAAGTAAAGCCATGCAGCTTCTAAAGGGAAGTTCTTCTCGTTGGGCAGGTGAACGGGAGAATGATTTTGCCTGGCAGCAAGGATATGCGGCATTCAGTGTAAGCTTTTCGGCGCTCGATCAAGTTCGTCGCTACATTCGCAATCAGAAGCAACATCATGTGAAGATTTCCTTCGAGGATGAGTTCCGTTCCTTCCTGAAGAAACACGGCGTCGCGTATGACGAGCAATATTTATTTGGTTGATGCCGTGCCTACGGCACTCACCATCTTCGGCCACCGTTACCCCACGTTGAAACGTGGGGCTAATCAACGCTGCCGCTACGCGGCACGGGTAGCGCTCTTACTTTCGGCGGAGCGGGCAACGTAAGTCACCCGAGCAGCCCATCCCCGATTCGAATCAGGCGGGAAACGCCCTTAACAAACCGTTGCGATGCAAGCAGCAGGCTCACCACAACATACCCCTCCTGGATAAAGTTGTAGAAGTGGCCGGGGTGGACGAGCACACCTTCTTCTTCCAGCAGTTTGACGGCGAAGCTCTCATCGCTTTCCGCGCGGGGGATGCGGAGGATGGCGTACCATCCGGCGTCGGCGCGGAGCAGAGAACAGCCTCGGCTAACTTCGATTTGGCGCTTCAGTTCGCCGAGATTCTCGAGACAGCGTGAGCGGATTTGCCGCTGCACAGCAGGCGCGGTGGAGAGCAGTTCGGGGAGCGCGTGCTGGATAGGCGCGTTGACGGAGAGATAGGCGTCCGCAATGATCTCCAACCGTTTCAGCGCCTGGTCAAGGAGCGGCTCGGGGCCATTCGCAGCGCACCAGGCGAGTTTAAGTTGCGGCAAAGCAGCGACTTTCGACAATCCGGAGAGGGTTAAGGTCAGGGCGCGATTGCGGGTGGACCAGGACTGTGCCGTCCCTACGGGACTCTGCAATTTTTCTGCGCTCCCCCCGGCACTTACGTGCCGGTCTCTTTCTGTTTCGTCGCTACGCGACTCAAGAGGATAGTCCAGGAATACCTCGTCTGCGATGATGGCCAGGTTGCGAGATGCGCAGAGTTCTTCGAGGGCATCGGCTTCCCTTCTCGCGAGATACGATCCCGTTGGATTATTCGGGCTGACCACCATCACCGCGCGGGTGCGCTCCGTGATCTGCTGCTCGACTGAATGAAGATCGAGATGCCAGCCGTGATCGTAGAAGAGGTTGTAGGGCTTGAGCGTGACATCCTGCACGTCAGCGAGCAGGTCGAAGAGCGGATAGCTGGGGCGTGGCGCCAGCACCTCGTCTCCTGGATTGCATAACAACCGAAACAGATAGCTGTAGGCTTCGCTGGTGCTGGTGGTGAGCAGGATGCGCTCGGGCGAGACCTCGATATTTTTCGCTGCGTAGTATTGGGCGACAGCTTTGCGCGCGCTTAGGATTCCAAACGGTTCAGGTTCATACAATAGAGCCTTGGAATTGCTGAACGCGGCGCGGATTCGGTCACTCTCGTAATCGAATCCGCAGTCGGTGGGATTGGAGGCGGTGAGGTCGATGATTTCGCGCCCCTGCGCCTTCGCCCGTTCTACGGCCAGACTTAGTGCGTTGGGTTGCAGGTTCCAGTCAGTACGGCGGGCGAACACCTGCTCAGAGTATCAGGCTATTTCTTATAGACTTCCGTCTGATCGTATTCGCTCCCCTGCGCCGGCGTGAAGTGGAAGTCGGAAGTCATCGTTTTATGATCATCCGAGAGGCTTGCTTTCATCGTCCATTTGGTCCCATCAGGCGACTCTCCTTCGCCTGTGACTGTGTTGTCGTCCTGCAAGGTATAGGACGCTTTTCCGGCAGCCTTACCGCCGACCATCATGGAGCCTTCTTTGCCGTTTCCGGCGCTGTGGTATCTCTCGTTGATAGGCTTGCCCTTGGCATCGACCCCGCGGAAGGTGTAGGCGGTCCCATTCTTGCCCGCGGCGGTGATGTGCAGGGTCTCTGATTTCGGCGTTTGCCCTTCCGGGAACTTCGATTGGGAAACATCCAGTTTCCAGGTCCCGATCCAGGGATTCGACGTTTTTGCCTTCCTGGTTGCGGTTTGCGCTGAGAGAAGACCCAGTGCGCAGAGCACAAAGAGTATTACTGAGAATTTGCGCATGTCGCCCTCCTCCCCGGAAAATCATCCGGGGCGATGCAACATTACAAAAAGCAGGCTGTCCTGTCAAATTTCATTATGACGATGGAATGCCGCAACGGGTCGGCCTGAAAACTGACAGCTTGGCAACTCAAACTCCCGCAGTTATATTCACAGTGCCTTTAGGAGACGAATTCATGCCGTCATTCTCTGATCTGCTCGCGCGCTGGCCCCTCGTCAAACAACTCAAGACCGGAGCGGACGGCACCGGCAAAGAATCCTGGAGCGAGCGCACTCATAACTTGCGCCCCCGTAACGAAGGAGCAGAGGTGACAAAGTCGGTGTGTCCCTATTGCGCTGTCGGTTGCGGACAACTGGTCTTTCATCGCGGCGACACGTTGGTGAGTATCGAGGGCGATCCTGGGTCGCCGCACTCGCGCGGGCGGCTTTGCCCCAAGGGCGCGGATTCCTACGAACTGGTTACCCATAAGGACCGGCTGATGAAGGTGAAATATCGCGCGCCCTATTCGACAGAGTGGCGGGAAATTCCGCTCGATACGGCGATGGAGATGGTGGCGCAGCGGGTATGGGAGACGCGACTCAAACACTTCCGCGTGCAGAAGGACGGCGTGGCTTGCAACAACCTGACGCACATCTGCCATCTTGGTGGAGCGACGCTCGATAATGAAGAAAACTACTTGATCAAGAAGCTGTTCACGGCCGGCCTGGGGATCGTTACCGTCAGCAATCAGGCCCGTATATGACATAGCTCCACGGTGCCCAGTCTGGGCGCCACTTACGGGCGCGGCGGAGCCACGACTGCGCAACAGAGCCTAGCCGATTCGGACGCGATCCTCATCATGGGATCGTCGATGGCGGAGAACCATCCGGTCGGCTTCCAATGGGTGATGGAGGCGCGCAACAAGGGCGCGACCGTGATGCACGTTGATCCGCGCTTCACCCGTACCTCGGCGATGGCGGATATTTGGGCGCCGATCCGCGCGGGCTCCGACATCGCATTTTTGGGCGGAATTGTGCACTACATACTTGAGAACGAAAGAGATTTTCGCGAGTACGTTTTGCATTACACCAATGCGGCGGTGGTGCTGCGCGATGATATGAAGCTGCCGGATGAGAACGAGGGCGTCTTCTCCGGATGGGACAGTCAAACCGACAAATACGATCCCGAGACATGGCTCTACAAAGGCGAGAAGAAAAAGACTGCCGGAGGGACGCAGCCCGGTCACGAGGAGGCGAGCGGGGGCCACGCGCAGGACCGCGGCGGCGAGGCGGGCGATGGGACTCCGTATGAGATGGACATGACATTGCAGAACCCGCGCTGCGTCTATCAGGTGTTGAAGCGGCACTTCGCACGATACACACCCGACGTTGTAGAGCAGATTAGCGGCTGCCCGAAGGACGTGTTTCTGAAAATATGCGAGGCGCTGGTCAACGCCTCCGGCCCGGAGAAGACGGCGGCGATTTGCTACGCGGTGGGATGGACGCATCATTCGACCGGAGTGCAGATCATTCGGACAGCGGCGATCATTCAGCTCTTGCTGGGCAACATCGGGCGTCCGGGCGGCGGGGTGATGGCGCTGCGCGGACATGCGAGCATTCAGGGCTCGACCGACATCCCCACGCTCTATGACATTCTGCCGGGATATTTGCCGATGCCGTTTTATAAAGAAGACGGCAGAAGCCTGGATGTGTATTGCGAGAAGCACACGACGGAAACGGGACTGTGGCATGACTTTCCAAATTACTTCGTGAGCCTGATGAAGGCTTATTACGGCGACGCGGCGACCAAAGAAAACGATTGGGGTTTCCATCTTCTGCCCAAGTTGACCGGGGACCACTCGCACCTCGGCTTCACCCTCGACATGATGGAGGGGCAGGTGGAGGGCATGTTTATCATGGGCGAAAACCCTGGCGTCGGCTCTCCGAATGCGCGAGTGCAGCGCAAGGCGTTGAGCAAACTGAAATGGCTGGTGGTGCGAGATCTGGTGGAGATCGAGTCGGCCTCTTTCTGGTATGACTCGCCCGAAGTGGAGCGCGGAGAGTTGAAGCCGGAAGAGAATGCCACCGAGGTCTTTCTCTTCCCAGCTGCATCGCACGTGGAAAAAGAGGGCAGCTTCACCAACACGCAACGGTTGCTGCAATTCCACGAGAAGGCGATTGAGCCGCCCGAGGATTGCCGCAGCGAAACCAACTTTGTCTTCCATTTGGGCAAGCGCCTCAAGGAAATGGCGGCACAAGATGCGAACCCGATTCACGAACCACTGCGCGCGATGACCTGGGACTATCCTGTGGAAGGCAAGCATGAAGAGCCGGTGGTGGACGTGATCATGCGCGAAATCAACGGCTACACCACCGCGGACCGCAAACTGATCGGCGACTTCAACAATCTGAAGGCGGATGGATCGACGGCGAGCGGCGCGTGGATTTATTGCGGGATGTATCCCGAAGAGGGGCGCAACTTGCCGCGTGCCAAGGAAGCGCATGACTTTCTCGGCCACGGTTGGGGCTTCGCATGGCCAAAAGACATTCGCATTATTTACAACCGCGCGTCGGCGCGTCCCGACGGCAGTCCGTGGAGCGAGAAGAAGGCGCTGATATGGTGGGACGCGGCGCAGAAGAAATGGACCGGGCACGACAAGCCGGACTTCGGGCCGACGACGGCGCCTGATTACAAGCCTGCGAAGGATGCCAAAGGCGTGGACGGCCTGGCGGGGGACAAGCCGTTCACGCTGCATCCCGACGGCATGGGATGGCTGTGGGTGTCGAGTGGTCTGAAGGATGGTCCACTGCCCACGCACTACGAGCCGCTCGAATCCACGTCGAAGAATTCGCTGTATCCCAAACATGAGAGCAATCCGGCGGCGGAGAAGAAGATACGCAGCTACAACGATTATGCGTATTTGCGCGATGAGCGCTTTCCATTTGTGCTCACCACCTATCGCATGACGGAGCACCACACCGCGGGCGGCATGTCGCGCTCGTTGCCGCATCTGGCGGAGTTGCAGCCGGCGATGTTCTGTGAGATCTCTCCCGAGTTGGCGGCGCAGCGCGATATCGAGCACGGGCAGTTCGCGACCATCATGTCACCGCGGGGAATCATCGAGGCGCGAGTGCTGGTGACAAATCGCATGCATCCCATGAAGGTCGAAGGCAAGATCGTGCATCAGGTCGGGCTGCCTTATCACTGGGGAAGCAAAGGCATCACCACCGGAGACAGCGCGAATGATCTGCTGGCGATCAGCGAAGAGCCAAACGTTCGCATCATGGAGACCAAAGCGCTGGTCTGCAATATCTTCCCCGGACGCAGGCCGCGCGGTAAAGAGGCGCTTGCCATGCTCAAAGACCTGATGCGGGAGACAGCATGATTACGCATCCTGATTCGCCCTTTAAAGATGGCGTGAAGCCGGGGACCACCACCGCGTTCTTCACCGATTCAACGCTGTGCATCGGCTGCAAGGCTTGCGAGGTCGCGTGCAAAGAGTGGAACCAGATCGACAGCGATGGTTACAACTGGACCGGCTTCAGTTACGACAATACCGGCGCGCTGGGGCACTCTACCTGGCGGCACGTGAAGTTTGTTGAAGACGCTCCGGTCGCGGGCGTGGGCGGATGGGCGGCGAACCATGACGCCAACTTCTCCTTCTCTTCCGACGTTTGCAAGCACTGCGAAAATGCGGGATGCCTGGAGGCGTGTCCCACCGGCGCGCTGGTGCGCACCGATTTCGGCGGCGTCTTCTTGCAGCCTGACATCTGCAATGGGTGCTCCTATTGCGTGACCGCATGCCCGTTCGGGGTAGTGCAGAAAAATCCTGATGACGGACGCGCGTTCAAGTGCACCTTCTGCACCGACCGGCAGAATGCTGGACTGCATCCGGCGTGTGCGACTGCGTGTCCCACGGAGTCGATCATGTTCGGCGAGATCAATGATTTGCATGAGCGGGCAAAAGACAGGCTGCAGGAGTTGCACCAGCGCGGCATCGACGACGCGATGGTCTATGATCCGGTGGAGACCAGCGTGGGCGGTATTCACGCGTTCTTTCTGCTGCGCGGCGATCCGCGGACCTATAACCTGCCGCCTAAGCCGGAGGTGCCGACCATCTACCTGCGTTCTGGGTGGCGCTCGGCCGCGCTGGCCGCTGGATTGATGGCAGTGGGCACGGTATTCGCATTTCTATCCGACCGGAACGGGGCGACAAGATGAGCTTCTTAGGCGAGCGCGCGAATAAAGACACTCTACTTGAAAAGAAAGCGAAGCTGAAGCAAGACCACCTTACCGCACGCGTGCCGGATGACTACAGCGAGCAGCGTTTACGCGATCTGCGCGAAGAGGCTGCCCTGCATGGACACGCGCGAGGCGACGGCGTGCATCCCGAGGGCGCCCCCTTTCCCAAGGCATCGCCCGAAACGGGATACTACGGCATTCCAATGACGAAATCGCCGCAATGGACGTGGGAGGTCCCGCTTTATCTCTTTGTTGGAGGCGCTGCGGGAGCTGCCGCCGTGATCGCGGAAGCCGCGCGCATGACCGGTTCAAACCATAGCTCAAAGCTAATCAGAGACGCGCGGACCGTTGCGGTTGCCGGAGGCCTGCTCACGCCGGTGCTGCTGGTCGCGGACCTCGGCCGTCCTGCGCGGTTCC
>JBDTLH010000381.1:0-35421 GCA_039934875.1 Acidobacteriaceae bacterium
CATCGAGTATATGTATTCGGCCATGACTCCTAGTCTACGAAAGACGCGGGAGCCTCCTTACCGCGAGCTACCAGTTGATGGCGCGAGTCTGGCCCACGAGGCAGTTGCCGCTCTTCAACGCTGCCTGCACGGAGCTGACGTACTCGGCGCCGCTGTGCTGGCCGAGCAGGCAGCTGTTTCCGATCCGCACCGAAAAAAGCACGGAGTCGGCGTTGCCGTTGATGGACGTCTTGTCTGGGGTCAATTGCATATTGGCTTTGTCGAAACCCGCAGTAACCAGGGAGTCGATGATGGCTTTGCCGTCGACCGAGTTGTTTGCGGCGATCAACGCGCTAGTGATCGAGTCGAAGTAAGGCTTGTTTGCTTGCGCGGTACCACTGGAAAGGTACCCGAGTATCGGCGCAACTGAGGGACTGGCACTCAACTGAGGGGAAGAGGACGCAGAGGCAGCCGTCGCCGGAGGTGATGTCGGCACCTGCGCGGTGCACCCGGAGAGCGCGACGATTGACGCGACGAAAGCGAATGCCGCCGCAGCCCAGACCGAGGTTTGGGTTCTGCGCATCGTCGTTCCTCCCGTGACCGCGCTACGCAGTCGGAGCGACTTGGCGTAGCCGAAACGAGTCTACGGGGATGTGCCGATTCCCTCGCTCCGGCCCCAGCCACGGTCCAGGCCCTAGAACGGAACGGCAATGCTCTCCGCACTCTCTTTCTCGTGCTGAGGCTCGGGAAATACGTCTTCATCGCCAGTTGAAAGTTGCTGTTCCTCCGAAGGGGGCGCAGCAGACGAGCCCGCGAATGAAGGTTCCGTTGCCGAAGACTCCGCTACTGAAGACTGCGTTGCTGACGAATCCGCGGCTGTCGTCACAATGGTGCGGGTGAACGCTGTCGTACCCCACGCGAGATCGTGCCCAACGGCATCAGCCTCGACGTCCACCGTGGTGCCGGCACGATCACCGACTTCCCAACTGCGGATGCGCAAGCGACCGGTGACGACGACGCGATCACCCTTCGCGATGGAACCGACGGAATTAATCGCCAACTGTCGAAAAGTGGTGACCGTGTACCAATTGGTATCACCGTCGCTCCAGCGGCCCTGCGCACGGTCAAAGCGCCGTTGCGTTGAAGCCAGTCTGAAACTAGTGATGGGCAATCCTTCGCCCGTAATGAGGTGCTTTGGCGCTGTCGCCACGAACCCGATGAGTGTGATGGTGTCTGTCATGCCGCCAGTGTGCGCTTCTGGCAGAGAGAATGAAGCCGACCGCATCCCATATGGGGATACGGTCGTCGTTCGGTACTCGGTTGAGGACTAGTGCAGGTGACCAGTCGTGACTAGTGTTCGCTGAACTCCGGCCATTCCGAGCCCGGCAGCAGGCTCGCAAACAGCGCGCCCTTCGCCACCTCGAGAGTGGGATAGCTGCCGCGGTAGCCTTCATCACTCAACAGCCTGAAGGTGTAGCCGCCCTCGGTCTGATGGACGGAACCGACCGCCCCTGCGGGCCCGGATGCCACCCAAGTCGTGATGATTTTCGGTGTCGTTGACGTTGTCACGCGATGCTCCTTTCGCCACCCATCACCGTTGATGGGTATCCATTTGATCGTTTGACATTTCGAGCCTATGTCTTTCACCTACGGGGCGCACACAGTGATTCATCCGGTATGTCATCGGCGCATCCCGATCACCCGTATCCCGCCGCGCAACGCCGCTCTAGGCTGGGCCTATGAGCACTGTGCACTCCCCCTATCTCGCTGCCGCCGACCGTTACGACTCAATCGAATATCAACGAGTCGGGCGCAGTGGGCTCACACTTCCCGCTATGTCACTCGGGCTGTGGAACAACTTCGGCTCAGATCGCCCGATCGAAACCCAACGCGCAATCCTCCGCACGGCGTTCGACGCTGGCGTCACCCACTTTGACCTCGCCAACAACTACGGACCGATTCCCGGCGCGGCGGAAAGCAACTTCGGGCAGATTTTTGCGGATGACTTCCGTAGCCACCGTGACGAGCTCATCATTTCGAGCAAGGCCGGCTACGACATGTGGCCGGGCCCCTACGGGGACTTTGGTTCGCGCAAATACCTGCTGGCAAGCCTCGACCAGAGCCTCGACCGACTGGGCCTCGACTATGTGGACATCTTCTACTCGCACCGACCTGACCCCGAAACCCCCATCGAGGAGACCATGGGCGCACTGGCCTCCGCGGTGACCTCCGGGCGGGCACTCTACGTGGGCATCTCCAACTACAGTCCGGAGCAGACTCTCGCGGCCCACAAGGCGCTGGCTGCGCACAATATCCCCCTGCTCATTCATCAGCCCAGCTACAACATGTTTAATCGCCATGTTGAGGCAGGGTTATTCCCGGTGCTCGATCAGCTGGGAATGGGTTGCATCGTTTTTTCCCCGCTTGCCCAAGGCCTACTCACAGACCGGTACCTCGCTGGAATCCCCAACGATTCCCGCGCAGCACAAGGCCGCTGGATTACAAGCGACACCATTGACGAAACAGGACGCCATCATCGCCGACCACATGTTTCAAATCTGTAATCGCGGAATGGAGCGCACGAGCAGGGGCCATGTTTTGCCTTGGAAATTCGATTCTCTCACAGGCGGCTCCGGCATAACCGGAAACATAGCAGCTTAGATAGATGGGACCGCGGAGAGCACGCGAATATACTGAACTAATGTTGCTGCACGGAATTTATCCTGCTCTGACGACGCCTTTCTATCCCGACGGACGAGTTTATTACCGCAAGATCGAGCACAATGTGGACCGATATTCACGCACGCCGGTGACAGGCCTGGTGGTTTTAGGATCGACGGGCGAGGCGGTAATGCTCTCCGATGAGGAGCGGCGCGAGGTGCTGCGGGAGTCACGCGCCTTTGCGAGTAAAGAGAAGGTGCTGGTGGCAGGCACGGGAGCAGAGTCGGCGATAGAGACGCTGCGGCTGACGGGCTATGCGGCGGAGTTGGGGTATGACGTGGCGCTGGTGCGGACCCCGCATTTTTATCGGGCGCAGATGACCGCGGGCGCGGCAGGGGTGAAGACGCAGATTGCCTTCTACAGCCATGTAGCCGATCAATCAGCTCTACCGTTGCTGCTGTATAGCGTGCCTCCGTTTACCGGGTTTGATCTACCGGTCGAGGTGGTGGCGGAGTTGGCAGGGCACCCAAATATCATCGGCTTGAAAGAGTCGAGCGGCAATGTGGAACGGGTACGCGAACTGGTGGCCGCCACCCGTTCGTCGAAGAAAACATTTGTGGTGACTCCGGAATTTGAAGCGGCGACGGGTAGAATGCTGGATCCTGGCCGCGAATCCGGGCCGAAGCCGCTAGTGCAGATTACTGGCGACGGCGGGACGGCGACAGCGGTGCTTGCCTCAGCTATGCCCGCGAGCGTTACCAAGACGAGAACCAAAGAGGCAGGCTTTCAGATCATGGTGGGAGCGGCGCACAAGTTGTTGCCTTCTCTGCAGGCAGGAGCAGTGGGCGGGGTAATGGCGTTTGCCGATCCCGCTCCGACGGCATGCTTTGAGGTTTATGCGGCCTGGAGAGACAGCGATCTCAATTTGGCGGAGTTGAAGCAGGACCGCATCACTCAAGCGGCAGAACAGATGGCGTCCCGCTACGGTATTGCTGGCATAAAATATGCCATGGAACTCAACGGTTACTACGGAGGGACCTGCCGCTCTCCGTTGCTTCCGCTGACCGGGGAGGATCGTGTGGGGATAGAAACCTTGATGAAGGATGTGAGCAATTAAGTGGTCCGGTATTAGGTGTTGGATTTTAGCCCTTGCGCCTAAGCGCGGGGCCCCTGGAACCTCGTTCATGGTCTCTTCGTCTATAGAATTACTATCGTGACCACGCGACGGATGAGGAGACAATTGTCATTGGGCATTTTGGGCAGAATGATCGGGTTGCTACTGTTCGCGAGCTGCGCGTGGGCGCAGAAGACTCTGGTGAGTGTATCCGAACTGGTGAACACGGAGCAGCAGCAGGATGTTCCACAGCAGGCTGAGTCGGAAACCCTCTATTCGATGGTGGGACGCGTGGTGAATGCGGTGAACGGTGAAGGAATTTCGCGCGCGCTGGTTTCGATTGAATTCAGAACCGGCACCATACCAACTGCGCATGGCCAAGACCAGGGGGTGCGCACCATGTTGACGGATTCTCAAGGCAGCTTCCATTTCGAGAATCTGCTCCCTGCGCGGTATGCATTCCGGGTGCAGAAGCCCGGCTATTTCGATGAGGGTGAGGGAAGCGGACGCCGAGGCATGGGATCGGAGTTGGTGACGGTGGGGCCAGGCGGCGTATCCTCCGCCACCTTAAAGTTGGCTCCGGAGGGCGTGGTGACGGGCCGGGTAGTGGATGGGCGCGGAGAGCCAGTGGAGGGATTGCCCATACGGTTGGTGATGCCGACGGTGGTGGATGGGCGGCGCCGATGGCAGCCGGTACGCGGGGCGATGTCCAAGGAGGACGGCGAGTTTCGCATTGCAAACCTGCGGGCGGGCACTTACTACCTGCACTACGGGCCGCGCTGGCGCGAGGACCTTTTTACCAATCCCGGCAAGGAAGTTGGCATAGCACAAGCCTATTATCCTAATGCCATGAATATCGAAACGGCCGCTCCGTTGCAGGTCCACCCGGGTCAGGCCGAGAATCTGGAATTGCGTGTGCGCCAGACCCAAGGACTTTCGATTGGAGGCGACTTAGCGGGCGTGGCAGAAGGCGGAGGGACAAATTGCCGTGCTCTCGACGAAGATGCGATGGATGCCATGGTGGGCGGACGGGGAAACCTGGACGCTGGCCACTTCTCACTGAAGGTGGGCGCGCCCGGAATTTACACAGTCAAATGCGCGCACTACGGTGAGCCGGGATCTGAATCCTTCGGCGAATTGCGGATCAATGTCGACCGTGATGTGAAGGGGCTGCGGATTGTGATGTCTCCGTTGGCTACGGTGCTGGTGAATGTGGTGCAGGATTCCATGAAGCTGGCGGCCAGTGCTGGCACAACACACGGAGCAGCCAATTTTTCAACCGCGCTACGGTTGCGCGGGCTCGATGCCGAACATCAAGACTACTGGACGCAGCAGGACGCAAAGAGCAAGGGGCAAATGGTAATGCGGAGTGTTGAGCCGGGAGCATACATGCTTGAAGCTAATGTATTTGGTGCATGGTATGTGGCATCGGCGACCTATCGCGGGCGCGAAGCATGGCGCGAGCCAATCGAGATTGGCGCCGGCGGCATTGGGGAGTTGGACGTGGTAATGCGCGATGATGGCGCCAAAATCACGGGTACAGTGGAAGGCGGGGCTTCCCAATTGCCAGTTGCGGTAATTCTTGTGGATGAGTCGCGGCCACAGTTGCCAAAGCTTTTGAATACAGATCAGAACGGACAATTCAAGGCCAACGGGTTGGCGCCGGGACGATATCGGCTCTTCGCCTTCGCCGCCGGATTGGGGGAGCAGGTGGAGTATGCCAATCCGACAGCGCTCGAACGCTACGCCGCAAAGTCGCAGAGCATATCCGTCGGTGCGGGTGAGGAGAAGACAGTGAGGTTAAGTCCAATTGGGAGTACGCAATGACGCTATGAACATGAGCATGAAATTGGCACCTGCCTTATTCGGAATCCTTTTGGTGTTCGTAAGCTGTGTCTGCGCTTTGCCGCAGCAGAGGCCGAACGGCGGGGCAATCTCAGGCGCATTTCACGTTAGCGGCACAGTAGTGGATGAGCAGACGCACCGTCCTGTCGCAAACGCGAAAGTTGCGTTGCTCATTTCGCAGGCTGGCGAAGAGCAGCGGCGGGTCGCCAACACCGGCGGGAGTGGCATCTTCGTATTCAACGGAGTGAGCGCTGGAAAATACGACCTTTACGCAGAAGCGAGGGGTTACGCGCAGCAGGCACTCAATGCACACGATAATTTCTTAACCGGAGTTGCAGCGGGTCCCGGCAAGAATTCGGAAAATATTGTATTCGCTTTGTCGCCGGAGGCGATCATTACCGGCGCTGTCGGGGACGAGGCCGGTGAGCCGGTGCGCGATGCTCACGTCGCGCTCTTCCGCAAGACAAATACGCAGGGCATTGATGCAGTGAGCATGGTGGGGATGCAGAATACCGATGATCGAGGAAGCTTCGAATTTCGTAAGCTGCGAGCCGGAGCATACTACATCGCAGTGGGAGCGAGGCCGTGGTATGCAAGCATGAGGTACCAGTCATGGGGTCTCAGATCACAGCAGAACCGCGATCCGGCATTGGATGTCGTTTACCCGGTAACATTTTTTGGCGGTTCCACAGATGAGGCAAATGCGCAGTCGATCCACTTGAAGGTCGGGCAGAAGTTCGAAGCAGATGTGGCGCTGTATCCTACTCCTGGATTGCATGTCCGAGTGCGGGGTACCGCAGGGCGGAATTCTCCTACAGTAACTTTACAGCGAAAGATTTTCGGAAGCTGGCAAATGCCCATGGGCTTGCAGATGAACCATGTGGGCGAGGGCGATTGGGAGATGAGCGGCGTTGCTCCAGGCCGTTACATTGCGCGTGTCCAGCCGGTCAATCTTGGTGTCAGTATGGATCCGGGGACCTATCGATCTGAGCAGGTGCGCCAGTTTCCAGTGGAAATCACCGGGGACACCGAGATCGATCCGGCACAGGGCCCGGGAGTGGCGCAAGTCACCGGCGTGGTGCAATTGCCGGTTTCAGGGGGCAAAACCGGGAACCGCACACTGATCTTTCGTAACACGCTGGATCGCCAGCCGGTGTTCGTTCCGTTGCAGAAGGACGGCAGCTTCAAGAACACCGAAATAACCGTCGGCCGGTATCAGATGGAATTGACCGGACCAGGCGGATATGCGGTCCAGAGCCTGGCTGCCTCAGGCGCAGCGACGGTCGTGGGCCACCAGATCGAGTTCTCGAGCGGCGCTGCAGCGATCGCAATCATCGCCTCTAACGATCACGGTGAAATCCACGGAGTGGTGCTGGACCACGGCAAACCGCTAAGCGGTGCGATGGTGCTGCTCGTACCGCGCGAGGGCATACAGGAGAAGGAACGGATTCAGCGTGACGAAAGCGACAGCGACGGAACGTTCAGTCTGCGCACCATCCCCGCAGGCAACTATACGCTGCTGGCGTTGCGCGACGGATGGACCATGGAGTGGGGCAAGCCAGAGGTGCTCGCTCCCTATCTGCGCAAGGGCATCATCGTGCGGGTGGGAGGCAGGGAGACGGGCGAAGTGAAGCTGGAAGCGCAATAATTGATCGCGCCTGCTCTCAATCCAAACTCGTCGTTTGTTCCAACGGTTGCAGCACAAAGGTGCAGTCTTTCATTGGCCCGCATGACAAGGTCCCGCGCCGCACCACCTTGGCTTGCGATCCCTGGGGGATGGTAGCGACAATCGCTGACTGCTTCAACTGCGACTCGAATGGTTTCAGTCCCGCGTCCCCCGAAACGTACTTTGCACCGGCGGGTTTGCCATCTGGGGCGAAGAGCACGAAGAAGTCTGCCCTGCCGTTTGCTTTATCGGCATTTGAAATGCTGAAAGTGCGCTGCTCAACCAGTTCGATCTTCGCTTTGGACAACGCGCTCGAAACCCCGCTCTCCGAGCCAAACGCCTTGAGCGCTCGATCATGCGCCTCCGGCGAAGGGAGGTATGCCGCGAGTGCGAGCCCATAATAGCGCTTCGCCTCTTCGCCGTGGCTTAGTTTTTCGTGGATTTGCGCTAGATGACCGGCGATATCCGAATGCTGCGCCAACGACCATGCTGCAGAGATATACTTGAGCGCGTTCGCGGAGTCACCCTGCTTGAAATAGATCCAGCCCAGTGTGTCCCAGAATGCAGAGATGCTGGCCGTGTTTCCAACGTCCGCGAGTTGCAGGTGGTCGAGATCGATGTTGCGCAGATTCGCCGTGGTGGCGCTTACCGCGGACTCTGCATAAGAGAGAGCACGGTCAAGTTGTACGCCTCTCTCGGAAAGTTCATACGCGATCTGGTTCCAGATGACCGGACTGGGCGACATCTGAATCGCTTTTTCGAATCCAGCCGCGGCTTTCTCGTTCTCTCCGAGATTAAGATATGCGGTGCCAAGCTGCGCCTGTAAGAACGCTGATTTAGGATTGATGCCAACCGCCGTCTCAAGCTCCGGAGCAGCTTCAGAGAAGCGCTTGCGTTGCAGCAGCAGGCTCCCAAGGTTTGCGTGCGCGAACTGGTCGAGCGGATTCACCTCGATCTGCTTCTTGAATGCCTCAATCGCGCCGTCAAAACTGTTTTCTGCCTGCAAGGTGAGCGCAAGACCATTGTAGGCGTATTCGTCATAGGGATTGATCGCAATCTGCTTGCGAAAGGCGCCCTCCGCCGGCTTTAATTCATGCTGACCGAGATACGCCTGCCCCAGATTGTTCCAGGCGTCGTGACGCATGGGTTCAAGTGCAACCACCTTCTCAAACAGCTTGGCGGCCTCGCGCGGATTGTTGTGCTGCAATGCGTTGACCCCCGCTTCGCTGATGTCATCGACCTTCATATTCCCGGGCACCGCCGCATTTTCGACGGAGGCCGATTCGAGATGCACTACTTGCTTCTCGTCCGCAAGAATCCCGCGCTGAAAGGCGAGATAGTCGGAGCGGCGATCATAGGGGACTTGGTACTGCGAGAAAGCAAACTGCTTCTCTGCGATGACCGTGTTCTTGTCGCGCGTGTATTTGGTGCGGTAGTCGCCGTAGTCGCGGGTGAGGTTGATGGAGATGGGCAAGGTAACGGCGTATCGCGCCGGCAGTTCGATGCGGGTGTGGTAGAAGCTATTGACCGGAGCACCCCGCACTTGCAGTGGCTTCTGGTCGGCGACGTCGGTCTCTTCGTCGAAGTTAGGAAGCTTCGTGGCCGGTATGGGTAGCTTTAGATCGATGTTCTTGTTCGTCCAATCAAGATAATTCACCGCTGAAAGTTTCCACTCCAGGGTAAACGGTCTGGAGGTATCCTCAACCGGGGATATCTTTACCTCGGTTGCCTCGCCGTTAATACCGATCGCTGCCTGAAACAGTTTGGCGACCTGCGGCCACTTCGCTTGCGGAACCTGGCGAAACGCACTGCGCAGATAGAGTTCGGCGTCTCCTCGCACCTGGATGCTCATGGTTCCTTCGAGCTTGCCCAGATCATTGACCTTGCCCACCACAGAGATAACTTCTTTGGGCTTGAACGGCAGGGAAGCCGGCGTATCTATGACTTTCGTCTTGCCGCCTGCGCTCACCAGCAGCGCTTTTTTGTGGCGCAGGTTGGGCGAGAGCAGTCCGAAGGGCGCCACCTCTGGCGTAACATCGAGCAGCATCGGCTTGTTATCTATGTCGACCGAGCTGATAACGTGATCGAATTGGCCGGGCGAAGGTACAGCCTCATCGAGCTTGCGCGAGCTATTAATCAAGACCGGATCCGCGTGGATACCGACCGCTTCCAACATCGACGCAAACAGGGTGTGCTTGTCCTTGCAGTCACCATATTGGTTGGAGAACACATCGGCCGCATAATGTGGCTGATACCTCCCTATCCCGAACGAGAGCGAAACGTAGCGGTATTGCTTGGAGACATAGTCGTAGATGGCCTCCACCTTTTCCTCTTCCGTGGTTTTGCCTTGTACCAGTTGCTCGGCTTTGGCCTTGATCAAGTCGTTGGCTGGTATGCGGTCTTTGACCAGCGCTCCGAACCATGCGCCCACCTGTTGCCACGATTGGAAGGTGGTCATCTGCACGTCCGGGTGCCGGTCGGGATCAATTAGAGCGTTCCGCTTTCGCTTGCTGGCCTTCAAATCGCCGTCGGAGCCATCGTCAACGCTGAGGTTCTTGCGTTTCCAGGTATAGACACGGCGGCCCTGCGCCGTTTCTATTTTGGGCTCCGCCCCGGGATTAGTTTTTAACATTACCTTGACTGCCGCGGGAACATTCACGACCAATTGTTCATCAAGCACCAGGTTGGTCTTATTGAAGTCATGCTGGAACCAGAACTCGTGCTCGGCGAGCGGCTTAGTGATTGCAATCGTAGTGTCGTATTCGATCGTGTCGCCCGCTTCAAGCGAGGGAACGACGATTTGCTTAACCCGGAAATCGCTGTACATCGGAGCTTCGCGCGCGACGGGTGCGGTGAGGTCTTGCACATTCTCCGGTGGAACGTTGATCACCCTACCATCGGGCTTGCGTACCCGCACGTAGTCGATCTTGACTGTTTCGTTCGCAGAACTGTAGCCGATGGGGATTTGTCCAAATTGCTGAATCCCGAGCGGGGTCTGCACCTTGACCTTGAGAGTAGACTCGCGCGAGCCTGTGCCATCAGCTTCCCAGCGATACCCATTGATGAATTGCTCGATTACCGCGGGCTGCTTGGAGTAGTCCGGGGCGGCTCCTGCGGTTTTGGAGGCGGCCGAGGGAAGTGGCGGCGTCGTGGTCGCTGGATTCTGCGCATACCCAACAGAAATACTAAGGAAGACGAGAAATACTGCGGAGAACGGCCTGACCATAATGGTTTTGTAAATACGCTTCTTCGGGGTTCCAAGCAGAGACTCACCTAGGGTGGGTTCATAGCGGATTACTGTGGGGGCCAAGATCCGGATTATCATGTTGTTTCTATGAGTATCTTCCTACGCGCCCACTGGCGCAATCTGGCAATCGTCAGTTATGCCGTTCCCGAAGAGATCCTGATACCGTATCTGCCAGCCGGCTGCGAGTTGGACCGCATCGACGGTGCTGCATTCGCCAGCCTGGTAGCGTTTGAATTTCTTGACACCAGGGTGCTGGGGATTAAGGTGCCCGGGTTCGTGAATTTTCTGGAGTGGAACTTGCGCCTTTATGTTCGGCAAGGCAGTCGGCGCGGGGTCGTTTTCGTGCGCGAATTCGTCCCTAGTCGCATGATCGCGGCGATCGCACGGTGGGGATACAATGAATCCTACGAGAACGCAGCGCTGCGCCAGGAGATCACCCGCGATCAAATGCGATACGGGGTGAGTTGGAAGGGCGACTCCGGACTGATCGCGCTTGGACTAAAGCCTCAGCCGCAATCTGCCGACCACTCCAGCCGCGAACACTTCTTCAAAGAGCACCAGTGGGGCTTCGGATCCAGCCGCTCGGGCGAGCGCATCGCCTATGAAGTTGTGCATCCTGTTTGGTACGTGCTGCCTGTGACCAGCGTGAGCGTAGAAATCGATTGGGCTGCGTTATATGGGCGGCCGTGGGCAGCCATGCAGGGCGCAGAGCCTTATCACGCAGCATTCGCCGTGGGCTCCGACGTCACGGTGAGTTGGCCGATGCGCTAAATCGCTCGTTTGAAAACGTAAAACTGCTCTTCTACATCACCGACGGTTGCGGTATTCCCATCAGTTCCATGCAGATTACCAGCGCACGGCGCGCCGCCGCAGCCGTTGTGAGCAAGAACTGCTTCCGCGTTCCGTCTTCTTCAGACAAGATGTGATGGTCGTGGTAAAACGTGTTCGCCTGTTGTGAAAGCTGAAAAGCATACTTTGCCAGATACGCAGGCTCGGTGGTGTTGATACACTGTTCCACAGTCATCGATAACTTGCCGACGGTCAACCACAACTCCCAGAGTTTGTCGTCTGAGAGAGCACTCAAATCCGCCTCCGCACTCAAGGCACGATCCGGCGTCGTCCCCAACTTCTGGAAAATCTTTCCCAAGCGGGTAACCGTGTATTGCAGGTAAGGCCCCGTCTCTCCCTCAAACGCCAGCGCGTCTTTAAAGTCGAAGGCGATCACCGAATTCTTGGTGAACTTAAGCATGAAATAGCGCAGCGCACCGATGGCAATGTCATTCGCAATGTTGCGCCGGTTCTCCTCGCTCAACTCCGGATTACGTCCATCCACCTCGCGCTGCGCAGCAGCGATCAATGCGTCGAGCAGGTCGTCTGCCTTTACCCCGAATCCCTTGCGCCCCGAGACTTCGATATATGCCCGCCCGCGGTCCTCGTCAGAAACTTGGTATCCCAGTTCAAGTGCGCAGCGCGGAGTCAGAGCAACCATCTGATAACTGAAATGCGTGTAGCGCGCGGCCTGCTCCGTGTAGCCCATTGACCGCAATGCTTCGATCACATTGTTCTGCGGATCCATTTGGCGTGTGTCAATTACGTTGTAAATAGCGTGCGAATCTCCGAAGTGGGGATGCTCGGAAACTCCAACTTCCGCAGAGATCCACACTTCTTTTTCGTCCGGATACTGAAAAAAAGGAAGGTATCCAAAGTCTTTGCCCAACAATCCGAACTTCCACAGGTGATAGGCGATGTCCTTGCCCACATAAGTCACCGTCCCATTCGAGCGCACAATAACTTTGGCATCTTCGTCCGGCTTTCCGGAAACTCTGGTGGCCGTAGTTCCCGCGCGCTTCATCACCCAGCAACCCTTATTCTTGCCGCCAGTCTCAAAATAGAGCACTCCTCTGGATTTAAGCTGCTCGAAAGCGAGGTCCCAAAAGTGCAACCGCAGTATCTCACTCTCGCGAGGTAAGAAGTCATAGCGAATATCGAGCCGCTGCATGGTCTGAAGATGGCGGCGGAGAACGGCAGTAGAGACCGCCTCTCCAATTTGCGCAAACTCATCATCTCCTTCTTCGATTCTGTGCAGGGCTTCAAGGCGCACATTCTTGTTCTCCGGCGCTTGTTCATACCATTGCGAAACACGCGCGTAGAGGTCCCAGCAATAGTAATCGAACGGCTGTCCACCCGAAGAACCCGGAGCATTCTTCGAGAGCCTGGCGATGATATCCTCCACCTCCGCGAGTGATTTCTGTTCTATCTTGACAAACCCGACCACTACATCCGCGACCTGCACGCCAGTGTTGTCAATGTAATTCTGCACGTCCACGGGATGTCCGGCGGCGCGCAGCAGTCGAACGAAGGTGTCGCCTAAGATCGCATTGCGCAGGTGTCCGATATGTGCAGCTTTATTGGGGTTGATGGACGTGTGCTCCACCAGCACTTTCACTCTTTCTGCACCCGGCTCTGCAAGATGCGGAGAAATGATCTGGCACGCCGCCGCGCCGCGGTCGAGTTTGAAGTTCAGGTATCCTGCGCCAGCAATTTCGGGCTTACCGAATCCCGCAAGCCGAGGCAGTTGTTCGGCGATCTGCTGCGCAATTTGGCGCGGCGCTTTGTGCAACTGTTTCGCTAACTCAAACGCAAGCGGGCTCGCGAATTCTCCCAATTCAACGCGTGGTGGTTGTTCGAGCACAATGACCTCAGGCTCGAGTCCATAGTGCCTTTTCAGGAATGTGCGGAGGTGTTGAGAGAGCTGGTGTTGCAGATCGCGATACACGGGTGTTTGGCTGTCCTTGGGGTCGCATCGATTTTAGCAAAACAAGTGTGGAACCGACGAGGAGGGCCATCCCAGAGCAGCGCCCCTTGAAGCCCAAACAGTCCCGATCGATTATCGACGCGACCTCCCTCGATACGGCTCGGGAAGCGCCAGGGCCTGATATTCAGGGGAGTTGCCCGGGGACAGCCTTCATGATTTAGCTTCAGACTAATCTGAGCTTCCCGCCTTGGGTGGAAAGTTCTTGAAGAACTTGTCAGTAGCGTTTTCCAGGTGCTTCTGATTATCTTTTACATCATGGGAGATGGTATCGCTCGCTGTGCCCCTCCACAACAGCTTGTGGTTCGAGGCGTCGAACATATCCAGAACCAGAGTGCCTACTTTGTAATCTTGCTGGGTCGTGGTGGTCTGGTCCGGAAAACCGCCCCATCCCCAACCGCCAAAGCCGAAACCGTTATAGAAGGTGTTAAGCCGTGTCTTGTTCTGAGTAGTGCCCATTGCGACCAGGTCCACTTGGCCGCCGCTCGGGACCATCTGCCACCCTTTAGACTGTAGTTCCCTGTTGACATCGTCTTTGACGCGCTGATTGAAGAGTGGATTGGGCATCTCCACCTTTGACCATGAATAGGTGTGATACTGCGAGAAGTTTGCGTGGTGGTCGTAGTCGGTTTGGACGTTCTGCGCAACCGCGAGCCCCGCCGATGCTACGATTATCATAGCTAATATGCTTAGGGAATGGATGTACGTTGCTTTACGATGCATAGGGTCTCCTTTTTCTTGGCCGAATCCGGCACACTACTTACGATGTCAATTTTCGCGGTGGCGGGGCCAGAGTTTCTGGCAGTTCGGCAACTAGCTCTGGGCTCGGGAGCGGACACACCCTGTTATTCTCTCTGCGATGAAGGAGTGATTACAGACATGACACAGAAGGCGGAGAAGCAGGCCACCTATTATCGCTGGAGCGAGATCCCGTTGGAGCCGCTCAACCCAAAGCTGGACCGGCAATTTGTGGTGGGAGAAACCATGATGCTGGCGCGCGTCCTCCTTAAAAAGGGATGCATCGTGCCCATGCATCAGCACGAAAACGAGCAACTGACCTATATTCTCGAAGGTGCGCTGCACTTCAAAGTCGGCGGCGAGGAAGTCACGCTCCGCGCGGGGGAGGTGCTGTGTATTCCTCCCAACGTGCCACATGAAGCCGAAGCGCTCGAAGATACCGTAGATATTGATGTCTTCAATCCGCCACGTCAGGACTGGATAGACAAGTCAGACTCGTATCTTCGCGTCAAGTGACAGGGCTTTCCGCGACGCGTAAAATCTTGGGTTGTGCCTCTCCCATCATGAAGACCACAGACGCGCCAAGCCTTACTGCCAAACCGCATATGCCGCAGGTCGCCGAAGACATTACTCAATTGGTTGGCTTCACCCCCATGCTTCACATGCGCCGGCTCACGCGCAATGGCGGCAGCGCAACGCCCGGGGCCGAACTCTACGCAAAACTTGAGTCGTTTAACCCCGGGGGAAGCAGTAAAGATCGCGCGGCCGTCGGCATCATTCGCGACGCCGAGCTTGCAAAACTGCTGCAACCGGGCGGCACCATAATCGAAGCCACCGCGGGAAACACCGGGATCGGCTTGGCGCTGATCGGGATAAATCGCGGATACCACGTGATCGTATTCGTACCGGAGAATTTCTCGAAAGAGAAGGTCCAGGTGATGGCGGCTCTGGGAGCTGAGGTGATCCGGACGCCCCAAGCTGAGGGAATGCAAGGAGCCATCCGGCGCGCCAAAGAATTACAGGCGCAAACGCACAATTCTTTTGTCGCCGGACAGTTTGAAAATCAGAGCAATCCTTCCTATCACTATGAGACCACCGCCGCCGAAATCTGGGAACAGATGGAACGCAAGATTGACGCTGTCGTGATCGGCATCGGGACCGGCGGCACTTTCTCAGGTGTGGCGCGCTTCATGAAGGAGCAGGACGCAAGTATCCTCACCGTCGCGGTCGAGACGCAGGGGTCGGTGCTTCAGGGCGGCCAGCCCGGCCCGCACAAAGTGGAAGGCATTGGCGTCAGCTTCATCCCCAAAACCTACCACGGTGAATACTGCGATGAAGTCATCAGCGTCACCGACGAGGACGCCTTCGCAACCGTTAACCAGCTTGCCCGGCAGGAAGGTGTTTTAGGTGGATCATCCGCGGGCGCCGCAGTATGGGCATCACTCGGAATCTGCAAACGCTTGGGTGCCGGCAAGCGCGTGGTGACCGTGATTCCGGATTCGGCGGAGCGATATCTATCCAAGAATGTATTTGAGGGTGGAATTTAAGGTGCGAACGTAATCGATCGACCAGACAGGACATTGAATGACCGAACACAACCAAGGCTTTAATACGCGCGCCATCCACGCCGGGAATGAACCGGAGGCGACCACTGGCGCCGTCAACGTTCCGATTTTTCTCACCTCTACTTACGCTCAAGAGGAGATCGGCAAGAACAAAGGATATGAGTATTCGCGGGTCAACAATCCTACCCGTGACGCGCTCGAAGAAAATCTGCGCTCACTCGAGGGCGGAACTTCGGCGCATGTCTTCGCCAGTGGTATGGCGGCAATCCACGCACTCTGCATGACATTCAAAAGCGGAGACCACGTGATCTGCGGGGAAAACGTCTACGGAGGCACGCCCCGTCTTTTCAATTCCATTATCGCGAACTACGGCATCCAGTTCAGCTATATCGATACCAGCGATCTCGCTGCCCTTAAATCGGCGATTAAACCCGCCACTCGGCTGCTGCATATCGAGACTCCGACCAATCCGCTGATGACCATAACCGACATTCACGCCGTGGCTGATATATGCCACGCGCACAATGTCGAACTCAGCGTGGACAATACCTTCATGTCTCCCTACTTCCAGCGCCCAATCGAATTAGGCGCCGACATCGTCATGCACTCGACCACCAAGTTTCTCAATGGGCACTCCGACGGACTCGGTGGCGTGTTGGTCGGCACCAAACCTGAGCACAAGGAGCGTTTCGCGTACATTCAAAAAGCGGCCGGAGGAATTCTAAGTCCATTTGAGTGCTACCTCATTCTGCGCGGTGTCAAGACCCTCGGCGTCCGCATGGATCGGCACGAGCAGAATGGGCGCAGGGTCGCGAACTTTCTCGCTCACCATCCGAAAGTAGAGAAAGTTTTCTATCCGGGACTCGCGGAGCACAAACAACACGAGCTCGCGAAGAAACAGATGACTGGCTTCGGCGCGCTCATTACTTTCGAGACCGGCTCATTGGAGAATGCCAATAACATGCTGCGTCGGGTCCGGATATGCACGCTGGGCGAATCGCTGGGCGGAGTAGAGACCCTCATCTCTCATCCGGCGAGCATGACTCATGCGGCAATCGGGGAGGAAGGCCGCCGTAAAATCGGGTTGACCGATGGCATGGTGCGCATCTCCGTTGGGATTGAAGATGTAAACGACTTGATCGCGGACTTAGACCAGGCCCTGGCAGGTATCCACTAAGGCAACAAACTTGCTCGCCAACTCACAATCAGCGGTATAATTCACGCCAAACGGACTACCAATTCGGCGGCCCGCAGTAACCAACCTGATTGCTGAACCACAGTGGAGGGAGGCCCAATATGCCCCCGATGATGATTCCTCTGTTAATTGCCTGGGGCGCACTGGTATGTGTGCTCATTGCGCTTCTCATTTATCGTGGAACGCTCGAAATGCACGAGGATGACCAGCTCTTTCTTGCCGACTCCGAGGGTTACATGAAGCAGGAGCAAGACGAGGTGATGGGTCGAATGAGCAAGCTCAACCCACTGCTTCGGATAGCCCAGATCGGCACGGGCGCGCTCACGGTGTTGATCTGTGCCATGTGGCTCTGGGACGCCTACAAGCACTTCTAGATTTTTTATTTTGCAAACCCCTCCCTTGCTCTCGCGCAAGCGAGTGCGGGTTGTTACGCCACCCACGCTTCCGGTTCGCGTTGCGCCTCCGGAGTGGAATCGGCGGCTCGATGTGCCATTCTGGCCCATATCCATGACCCTAGTACTCCGGTTACGGCTGCCGCGCCCATAATCCAACGTCTTCTGATCGCAAACTGCAACTCTTGCGAATGGTCACTGGAACGCGCATCGAAGCTGCCATGCGCGCCAGCATCGCCAGGTATATAATTGAACAAGTTATTTTCGCGTTGCCCGGAAACCGGCTGGTCCGTCTGTTGAGAATCGTAGCCTGTCTTCCCGAGATAGCGATCCAGAATTCCCGGGATAAACTTCTGCCCCACGATAGCGGCTACCGTAGGTATTCCCACCCAGACCTCCCGCCGCCGCGCGTGTGCCGCGAAGTAGATGGCCCGAGCCGCCACTTCTGGTTCAAAGATGGGGGGCACCGGCTGCGGGTTTCGCGGCAGCCGGCTCTTAACCCATCCGAACTGGGGGGTATTCAATGCCGGCATCTGGACCACCGTTATATGGACCCTGCTCTTATCGTGATACAGCTCGCAACGTAACGAGTCGGTAAAACCAACAATCGCGTGTTTTGCGGCGCAGTAAGCCGACTGCAGCGGAATACTGCGATATGCCAACGCCGAGCCAACCTGCACGATCGTTCCTTTGTCACGAGGCAACATCCGCCGCAATGCCGCTTGCGTCCCGTGCACCACTCCCAGATAAGTCACGTTCGTGACCCGCTGATATTCCGTCGCCTCCATCTCCTTGACTGGAGAAAAGACAGAAACCATCGCATTGTTGACCCAAACATCAATTTTTCCGAAACGCTGTTCAACCAATGCCGCCGCGCGCTCCACAGCGTCGGCATCGGAGACGTCCAGCGGAAGCGCCAGCCCCCGGCCTCCCAACTCTTCCATCTCGCGCGCCGCATTTTCAAGTGCTTCGGGATTGCGGGCAATCAGTCCTACTTGATATCCATGCTTGGCGAATTCACGTGCCGTTGCGCGACCCACTCCTGCTGCCGCCCCTGTCACCACCACTGTCCTTGCCATTCTTCACCCCTGTAAAGTCAGATTGCACATTTCGCGGGAATGATGGCTGGCTTCTCTGCATCTAATCCGTGGTGAAGAGTGGATTCAAGGCCATTAGCGATTACGGGATCATCGGCAACACGCGCACTGCGGCTCTGATCAACCGCGAAGGCGGTATCGATTGGTGTTGCGCCCCCAACTTCGACAGTCCCCCTTGCTTTTATCCAATGCTCGACCTGAAATATGGCGGCTACTGTCTCCTGGAGTCTGCGGGCCTTAGGCCCCAGGGGCGACGCTATGTAGGCGAATCCGCCGTCCTGGAAAACACCTTCCGCTGCTCCGGGGGGCGCTTCACCACGACTGACTTTATGCCAGTGATCGAGGATGGATTCGCCGGCCCTGAAACGGGTTTGGTGCAGATCGCGCGCGTCGTCCGATGTCTCGAGGGAGAGTGTTCCATTCGCATGCGGGTCTCCCCCGCCAAAGGATTTGTGCATCGGCACCACGGTTCAGACCCTCACGCCTACCGCAATAAGTCACGCTACGAACTCAGTGATCGCGAGCTCATGCTGGAGGCGGACGGTTGCCGCATATCCGTGCGAAAGCGTGAGACCCTGATCAGTCGCCGGCTGCAATCAGGCGAATATTTCGCCGTTCTGATGACCTTCAGCCAGCCTCCTGATCTGACCCGGCACGGCGTTGAAGACGTACTCTGGCTCGAACAGCGAACCATCGCATACTGGAAGGAGTGGTCCCAGCAGATACGCTATGACGGTGATTATCACGACGCGGTTGTGCGCAGCGCCATCACCTTGAAATTGTGCCAGTTCTCATCCACTGGCGCCATCGTCGCAGCGCCTACGACGTCATTGCCTGAGAAGATCGGCAGCCAATTCAACTGGGACTACCGTTTCAGTTGGCTGCGCGACTCCACATTCACCCTGGTGGCGCTGCTCAGCCTCGAACTGGGCGATGAAGCCTTTCGATTTTTCAAATTTCTGCACGCCGCGAATCAGAAATTGCAGGGCTTCCCTACCCTTTTCACCATCTTCGGCGAACACCCACTGAGCGAACTGGATTTGAAACATCTCTCTGGTTATCGCAATTCCAAACCCGTGCGCGTGGGAAATGCTGCTGCCGACCAATTGCAGCTCGATATCTTTGGAGAATTGATGCACTGCATCCATCTTCTGCTCAGCCATACCCAGCTCGACTCTACTCGCTTCTCCTTTGATGGCGACCTCTGGCCCATGATTCAGGATGCTGTCGATACGGTCTGCCGCAAGTGGAAGCTACCCGACAAAGGAATCTGGGAGACGCGCCACCACGCCCGCCGGTTTGTTTATTCCCAGGGCATGTGCTGGATTGCCCTCGAACGCGGTATTGACATGGCTGAACGCCACGGCAAGAAAGTCCCCGCCCATTGGCGGCGCGCCCTTGAAGCTCTCAAGAAGGAGTTCCACGCCCGCTCCTTCAGTGTGACGAAGCGGAGCTACCTCCAGGCGTACGGATATGATGACCTCGATGCGTCGGTCCTCCGCCTCACCCTGCTCGGCTTGCTGCACCCGCACGATCATCGCGTCGGCAACACCATCGCTGCCATAGGTCGCGAGCTGATGCCCAATGGCTTCGTGCTGCGTAACAAGAACCTCGACGGGGGCGCGGCGGGAGAGGGAGCGTTCCTTCCTTGCAGCTTCTGGTACGCTGATAACTTAGTACTCTCCGGCAAGCTGCAAGAGGGACGCAAGATGTTCGAGCGCTTATTGCAATGCGGCAACGATTTGGGGCTGTTCAGCGAAGAATACAATCCGCCGAAAAACGGCAAGGGCGGATTCATGCTCGGCAATTTTCCCCAGGCATTCACTCACGTCGCGCTCATCAACTCGGCCGTGCAACTCGCGATCTCCGCTAAAGGGCACGTTAGCGAGTCGCATGAGATCGTACGCGGCAGGAACCATAAGGGGATGCTAGCGAGTTGAAATCTGGACCGCTCTACTTCGCAACAATGTTCACCAATCGGTCCGCGATCACGATCACCTTCACGATCGTCTTTCCCGCCGTCGCAATAATTGTTTTCTCGTCAGCGAGCGCGATCTCCTCCACTACTCGTTGCAACGAACCAGCCGGAACAGTAATCTTGCCCTTAATCTTGCCATTCACCTGGATCGCGTACTCGACCTCTTCTTCTTTCGCCAACGCCTGGTCGAACTTCGGCCATTGGTGTCTCAGCACGGAGGAGCCATCGCCCACCAACTCCCATAATTCTGCAGCCATGTAAGGCGCAAAGGGAGCGATCAGCAACACCATTTTGCGCTGCAAATCGGCAACAAACCCTGGCGGGGCCGCCTCGATTGCCCCTTGCGCGCACTCATTCAGCAGCTCCATCAATGCCGCGATGGAGGTATTAAAGTGCCAACGCCCATCAAAATCCGTTGTAATGCGCCGAATCGTTTGGTGAAGCTTGCGTTCGACTCTGCGCGCCTCGGGACCCAACTCGCTCGACCTATACCCGCTTTCCGAGTTCATCGCCGTTGCAGATGCAACTGAATGACCAGCAATAAACCGCCACATTTTCGACAAAAACCGCGCTACCCCAGCAACCCCCGTCTCTTGCCAATCCAGATCGCGATCTGGAGGCGCTGCAAACAATGAATACATCCGTGTCGCGTCCGCGCCAAACTGCGCGATCATATCGTCAGGAGACACCACGTTCCCCTTTGACTTCGACATCTTCGCGCCGTTGCGCACCACCATCCCCTGCGTGAACAGCCGTTCGGCGGGCTCGTCATTCTCGATCATCCCTAGATCGCGCATGAACTTCGTCCAGAAGCGCGAGTAGATCAAATGCAAGATGGCGTGCTCAACGCCACCGATGTATTGGTCGATAGGAAAAAAGTAGTCCGCCTGCGCCGAATCGAAAGGAGCTTTGCCGTTCTTCGGATCGGTGTAGCGGTAGAAATACCAGCTTGAATCGACAAACGTGTCCATGGTGTCGGCTTCCCGCCGTGCTGCGCCCCGGCATGTCGGACACTCTGCATTGAGAAACTCCGGCATGTTCGCGAGCGGAGAACCGCCCTGCTGCGTGATCTCTACGTTCTCCGGCAGGATGACCGGCAAGTGCTCCTCCGGCACAGGAACAATCCCACACCTATCGCAGTAAAGAATCGGGATCGGCGTCCCCCAATACCGCTGCCGCGAAACGCCCCAATCCTTCAGTCGATAGATGACCGTCTTCTTACCAAATCCGCTTACCTCTGCCGCTGCCGCCATCTTCTCCTGCGCCGCAGCGCAAGGCATCCCACTATACTCGCCGGAGTTGATCAACAAACTTTCTTCGCCGGTGTAGGGCAGCACGTCTTCTTGTCTCTCATTGCTTTCGCCCGGCTCTTCGGTGCGCCGCGGCAACACCACCACTTTAACCGGTAGGCCATATTTGTTCGCGAATTCATAGTCGCGCTCATCGTGCGCCGGCACCGACATAATCGCCCCAGTCCCGTAGTCCGTCAAAATATAATTTGCGATCCAGATCGGCATCTTCTCGCCGCTGAAAGGATTGGTTACGCAGCGCCCGGTATCCACGCCCCGCTTATCGTTGTTCAGTGCTCCGATATCGCCCGTTTCCTTGGCTTTCTTCTGCTCCTCGATAAAATCCTCGAATTTGCGCCGCAAGTGAGAGCTCTCCCCCGCCAGCGCTTGCGCCATCGGATGCTGCGGCGCCAACTGGACCGATGTTGCCCCGTAAATCGTATCGATCCGGGTGGTGAAGACCGTAATCGTAGGAGAATCGCCGAAGCCTTCCACCCTTCCGTCCACATTGAATGACACCTGTGCGCCCTCGCTGCGCCCAATCCAGTTGCGCTGCATCGTGCGCACCTTGTCTGGCCAGCCGGTCAGCTTGTCCAAGCCGTCGAGCAACTCGTCGGAATATTGCGTGGTGCGCAGAAACCACTGTTCCAGCGACTTCTGCACCACCGGAGTGTCCTCATGCCGCCAGCAACACCCGCCGATTACCTGCTCGTTCGCCAGCACGGTGCAGCATTCGGGACACCAGTTGACCTTCGACTCTTTGCGATAAGCCAGTCCACGTTCGTATAGCTTCAAGAAAAACCACTGGTTCCAGCGGTAATAATCCGGAAGGCAAGTGGTGATCTCGCGCGACCAGTCATAGCTGAAACCTAGCCGCTTCATCTGCTTCTTCATGGCGGCGATGTTCTTGAGCGTCCACTCGCGCGGAGGCGTTTGGTTCTTAATTGCCGCGTTTTCCGCCGGCAGGCCAAACGCGTCCCATCCCATAGGATGTAGCACGTTGTAACCGTTCATCCACATGAACCGCGCCAGTGCGTCTCCAATCGCATAATTACGCACATGGCCCATGTGCAAAGCCCCCGAGGGGTACGGGAGCATCTCCAACACGTAATACTTCTTGCGTGACGAGGCTGCATTCTCCGCCGCATAAAGACTAGGATCGGCCTCCCACCGCGCTGCCCACCTCTCCTCAATTGCACGGGGATTATAGCGCTCCCGCTCCGGCGCGCTCTCATTCATCATCGTGATCGTCTTTTGTTCAGTCATCAGTGTCCGTGAACATATAGATTACTGGATTTACGAATGGGAGCAATCCTTCAGCACATTCACATTCATGAGATCATCGAGCGGCTCATCGACGGGTGTCTCTGCAATGAACGCCGCCCTCTTAAAGCGAGGGTCGTTCAGCAACCGGCGGAACATTCCGATACCTATGCTTCCCCTACCAATGTGTTCATGGCGATCGAGTTTCGATCCGCGCTCTGCCTTGGCATCGTTGCAGTGCCAGACCCGCACATTCTCTGTGCCGACAGTCTCGCCGAGATGCCGCATCGTCTGCTCATATCCTTCCTCGCTCACGATGTCGTAACCCGCCACATGAGAATGACACGTGTCAATGCACGCGCCCATTGGGGCATGGGGCCGCAGCCTTTCCAACAATTCCGCAACCTGTTCGAACGAGCCACCCAGTGAAAACTCCGCTCCCGCCGTGTTCTCGATGAGAATTCGAAAATTGCATGAGCTGCCCAGATCCAAGCCCTGGACCGCCCGCTCGATCCCCGCCGCGGCGCGATCCAAACCCTGCTCCCGCGTCAGTCCGCGATAGCTTCCCGGATGCAGCACCAGATACTCCGCTCCCAGCGCCAGCCCACGCTCGACCTCGCCGCGGAACGCCGCAATCGACTTTTCATAAAACTCATCCGTTTGGCTCGCCAAATTCACCAGATAACTCACATGGATCGCGACCGGCTCTATGCCATAAGTGTCGCGCATCCGCATCATCTCTTCGCATTGCTGCCGCGACAATTGGAAAGGCTTCCACATTCGAGGGCTCGAGCTGAACACCTGAAACGTATTGCACCCCAGCCGCCACGCTCGCTCCGCCGCCGTATGCACACCACCGCTGGTCGAGGTGTGAATGCCA
Organism: Acidobacteriaceae bacterium; assembly: GCA_039934875.1. GTDB lineage: Bacteria > Acidobacteriota > Terriglobia > Terriglobales > Acidobacteriaceae > JBDTLH01. The sequence continues at coordinate 23,722 of JBDTLH010000381.1, forward strand.
ATTTTGCGCTTGGCGGAAGGTGTTGACGCGGGCTCCTGCGGCAATAGCTTCAGGACATCAGTTTCGAGGTGTCCGCCATTGGCAGATCTTTTGCCGACACGCGCATTGGCGGAATCCGCCTTCCGGCCAACAGCTTTTTCTGTTTCTTCTTTACTCATGCTGCTTACATCATATTGAAATGGCTATGCCTCGACGGTTTGGAAAGAGACCTTGTTCGTTGCGGCTCAGCGGGGTCACTCTGGTTTTCATTCTGGTGTTCTCTGCGCCTCCTGATTGGGCACTGCGCTTTCTACTGAACGTTAGAGATAGAATCATTTTCCCGGCCGGATTGCTTCCCGCTTCAATCCCAAATAAACTGGTAGTTCCGAGGTATTCCAAGATGTTAGTAGTCATGAAGGCGCAAGCGACCGATGAGCAGGTTCGTGCCGTCTGCGAAAGAATTGAATCATTTGGGTTCAAGGCCCACGCGATCCCCGGCATTCAGCGCACTGCCATAGGCATCACCGGCAATAAGGGAGCGGTTGAGCAATCCACTCTCGAAGAGATGACGGGAGTGGCTGAGGTCATTCGCGTCTCCAAGCCCTATAAGCTGGTCAGCCGCGATGTTAAGCCGGAGAACACCGTAATCCGCTTTCCCGGGGTGAACATCACGATCGGCGGCAAACAGGTGGTAGTGATGGCGGGTCCGTGCGCCATCGAATCGCGCGAGCAGGCATTCGCCATTGCCGAACGCGTCCACGCCGCCGGCGCGCAGTTCTTTCGCGGAGGCGCGTACAAGCCTCGCACCTCGCCGTATTCGTTCCAAGGGCTGGAAGAAGAGGGCTTGCGCATTATGGCTGATGTGCGCGATAAGTTCGGGATGCTAATCGTCACCGAGGCCATCGACCATGAATCGCTCGAATTGGTTGAGGAGTATGCCGACATGATCCAACTCGGCGCGCGCAACATGCAAAATTTTTCCCTGCTTAAACGCGCCGGACGCTCCAAAAAACCAGTCATGCTCAAACGCGGACTCTCCGCCACGCTCGAAGAGTTCCTTATGGCCGCCGAATACATTATGAGCGAGGGCAACTACAACGTCGTGCTCTGCGAACGCGGCATCCGCACTTTCGCCGATCACACCCGCAACACCCTTGACCTTAGCATCGTTCCCGCAGTCCAGCGCCTTTCGCATCTTCCCATCCTGGTGGATCCCAGCCATGGCACCGGAAAACGCAATAAAGTAACTCCCATGGCGCGCGCCGCAACGGCTGTGGGCGCCGATGGATTGCTCGTCGAGGTCCATCACTGTCCTGACCAGGCGCTCTCCGATGGCCCACAGTCGCTCTTCCCAGAGCAGTTCGACAATCTGATGCGCGAGGTCGCTCAGATTGCACAAGTGCTGGGCCGTTCGCTGCCCGAACAGACCCAACCCCTCGCTGCATTTGCCGGTACTTCCAGATAAACCGGGGCGCGCTTGCGACTACATCCACAACTAACTCGCGAAAGGGGCGGAGCACTGATCTCCGCCCTAACCGTATGCGCCGTACTCTTAACGGGCTGCAGCTTGCGCCAAAGCTATCCCTCGAATTACCGCGAGTACGCCTACGTCAGCAATACCGGTAGCAATACTGTCAGCGTCATAGACGTTCTCGCCTTTAAGAAACTGAAGGAGATCCCAGTCGGAGCGCAACCGACCGGGATTGCGATCAATCCGCACAAGAACGAAGTCTATGTCGTCAACGCCGCGAGCAACTCTGTCTCCGTGATCAACGCGGTGCGCAACCAAGTCATTGCGACGATTCCCGTCGGTAAAACGCCATATTTCATAGATGTTACGGCGGACGGAAAACGTGGGCTGGTCGCGAACTCCGGCGACAATTCAATCTCGATAATCGACCTCTACGCCCACACAATCACTGCAACCATTCGTGTGGGGAAAGCTCCCGGGATTGTTCGCGCCGCAGAACATGCCGCGTTGGCTGTCGTTTCCGAACGCATCGGCAATTCCATCTCTGTCCTCGACCTTAACACTCTGAAACTCCGCACCAGTTCCCTACCGGTCTGCGCTCAACCGACGGATCTGGTCGTCATGCCCGATGGATCGAAGGCATTCATCGCCTGTTCCGGCTCCAACCAGATCGCGGTGGTGGCACTCGGCTCTAGAGAGGTGGACGATTCTGTTGTCCAGACATCTATAAAAAAATTCACAGCGCACAATCCCAATTCTAAGGGCGTTGCGGAAGGCATCCCTGACGGATGGCGCTGGACCGTCCAAGACAAACTGCTTACCCTTTTAACTGTGGGCAAGAGCCCCGTCCAACTCGCACTCAAGCCGGACACCGGAGAGCTCTTCGCCACCAACTTCGACGCCGAAACCGTCTCTGAAGTGCTCACCGGAGACAACGAAGTCGGTGGCACATATTACATCGGCTCCCATCCCGACGCAGCGCTCGTCAGCGATGACAACTCACTCCTGTATGTCGCTAATTTCGGTTCCAATAATGTTACTGCCTACTCCGTGGACAATGGCAAGGTGGCCGCTACAGTCGCTGTCGGCAGCCGTCCCGATGCGCTAGCCCTCTCCGCCAATCAGAATTTTCTGCTGGTGGCCGACTCCGGTTCCAACGACGTCGCGATCGTGCGCACCCGAGTCATCAAGGGAACTTCGCCCACCCTCTTTACGCTAATTCCCGTCGGCGCTCAGCCCAACGCGATCGCAATCAAATCATTCATTTCGAAATGATTCGCGCATACCCTCGCAGATCTCACGCATCTAACTCTCGCTGTTATCATCTTCCGTCTATGTCCGACCAGCTCTTTCTGAACCTGTGGTTCCCCAGTTTTGCCGAGAACGAGATAGTTCCGCGCTCTATTTCGGTTGCGCGCCACTTTCCCTTTTCCCAGCAGCGGCCCGGAATCAGTTTTATGTCCATACATCCAGTCAGCTACTCAGAACCCATAATTTTTCAGCAGACCTTCGACGTCGGTGCCGACGTGGACCGTGTATTTCATCTCGCCAGCGAGTTTCTCCACTCCGACTATGCTTACCAATTCGAAATGTATTGGGACATGTGGGTTCCTGAATATCTCGAAGACATGGAACCTACATGGCGGCTCGAGCCTCAGCGCGTATTGTTGACAGTGCATGGTACTGATTTCGAAGACCACCTCTTCCAGGAGGGGGGCCACATCCAATTCGAACTCGGGCTCGACAGCCTGTTCCTTTATGACGATCTGATGTTGGAGGAACAGGGCGAGTTGCGCATCAAGGCCAATGTGCAGATCCTGGTGGATTTCACTCAGGCGCTGGAGCGGAATTGCGGCATCAGCGGACGCGTCCTATGGTCAGAGAGCGACGACGACAGCAATCTCGCACAAAAACTCATTGCTCGCCTGCAACGGGTGCAATGAAGTCCCAGGCAACTAGCGCCAATCCGAGTACCTCTTCACGTCGCTATCTGCCCGGATTACCTGTGGCTGGTGCCCATCATAGTGGCGCACTATGACTTCTGGTTCTTGATTCCGCAGTCTGCTGCGCAAGCTGTGCTGGTCGAACGGTGGGCGGGCTTCTGAAGCCTCCACAGTATTCGCCCAAGACAGCTTCGGAGCAAAATTATCTGTTGGCTTAGCTTCCGGGCTCCCGCCACTCGGATACAGCATCCCGGGAGTGGACGCCTCTACCATTCCCTTAGGCAGCAGGCTTGCGGCTGGGCGCCGCAATGCGGGAATGGCAAACATCATCGCGCCGCCCACAAGCCCAACCGCGATATAGCCCAGTACCGGTCTCAAAAAGTTCCATTCCTCGTGTCCCGAAGTGGCAATTGACACATTCGAAATCACTGCATTGTACTGGGCCCTTACAATTTCCTGGGGTGCTTGCGGCATAGTCTCGGCCGTTTCCCCACTCTGGCTCAAAAAGAAATTCAGACTGGCGGCGCCCAGGCTTTCAGGCGGCATCGCGTCCGCTGATAACAGCGGGGTCGTTAATTCCAAAATCTCTGGCGCATTATAATTCCCCAGATGATCTGGATAGATGACGTAAGTGTCGGGAGGCAGATTATCGAAGTCGATTTTAGAAAACCTCTCCCGCTTGCGCCTCAATAACGAAAACTGCTGTCCCAACCGGCGAAACATAGGCGCGGCAATAAATTCCCGCTCCACGACCGGCTGCCGAATCTCTCTTCCAGAATCTGACAAGTGCCCCTCTCCGTTCGCTCTCTCGCGAATTAGAAGGAGTTAGATGCCCAGTGGACGAGCGGGATTCCCGGTGATTTGTTTTTTCTCACTGGAGGCCTTAATCCCTAGTTCATCTCTGCGTAATCATTTCCGTCCGCATACTGCATCCCGGTAATCAGCGTTGCGCGTAGCTGCACCTCCAAATAAGCGCGCAGAATTTCTATGTGTAGTTGCTCCCGCTGCTCCGGACGGACCACCTCGGTCCTCGCTTCTTCAAGCGCGATATAACGATCATGCGCCTGGATGAATTGACGATGAGTTGAGTTCATGTCAAGCATTGTCTCCGTCCCGAGATGATCCTCCTATCCAAAAAAGACCTTAGGCGGCAATTACTTTTGTAACCGTCTCCCTTTCTGTTGGGCATTTCAAAAAACAAAACGGGACTGGAATCCCAGCCCCGTATGCAAAAATGCCGATCAGAAGATCACAACAGAGTCTATTGCACCGCCTTCTCCATCACCTCCGCCGCGCGGTTGATTGCATCAGCCAATGCCTGCGCCTGGCTATTGGCGCGCGCCAGATCATCGGCATCGATCGCCTCATTCACCCCTGGAATTACAACGGCGGCATATCCAGTGTATTCTCCTGGCGCATAGATGGCGTGCCTGAACCATGGGCGCCTGGGCAGCCCTCGCGGAATCAACAATGCCCTCTCTGCCTGCATCATCGCCGCATTCAGCGCCGCTGCATTTGAGCCCGGCTCTTTCTGTTTCTCCAGCAGCGCCGTCCCGGCGCCGGTAAACCGCTTCGCCGCCGCTTCCGCTGTGGAGAGATCCAACTTGCCTTCGCCGAAGGTCCGGATCGCCCTACCTTGTGCCGTCTTTACATACGATTCGATCTCGCGCCCATATAGCTCGTAGTCATAAGGCAGCACGTCTGCATCCGCCATGCGCACCAACTGCACTCCATACACTCTCGCCATCTGCTGCGAGATCGTGAAATCCGGATCACCGAACTTCACATACCAGTTGTAGTCATCGAAGACCGAGTGATAGACCCCATATGGGCCTCCCGACCCGATATCGTTTGCAGGAATTCCCAGATGCTGAAAAAATGGAGTGTAGTCCGAGCCGCTCCCCAGATCGCCTACTTGTACGTCATTGCCTATCTGGGCATTCGGACGATGCGACTGGCTCCCTCCATTGGCGTTGTCCTCACGGCGCGCCTCCTGCTTCGACTTCCACTCCTCGTATACCGTCCCTTTACCATCGAAGCTCGGCACCGACTTCGTCACCTCGCGAATAAATTGTTTCAACGCCGGCACCCCAGAAGCCTCGAAGTTCGGGCCGCCCACTCCCACATCCATATTGAAGTAGGCCACGGCTTTACCTAATTCCTGCGCATGCTCCTCCACCCACTCCGTCGAGCCAATCAGCCCCTCTTCCTCAGCATCCCAGCTTCCCACGATGATTGTGCGCTTCGGCTTCCATCCCTGCTTCGACATTTCGCCCAGCGCATGCACCGCCTCCAACTGCGCTGTGCTGCCGCTGTTAGGATCCACCGCGCCGTACACCCACGCATCACGATGATTTCCGGTCACCACCAGCTCGTCCGGATACTCTGATCCCTTGATCGTCCCGGTCACGTCCCATATCGGACGGAACTTGTAATCCTGCACCAGTTTCATATGTACCTTCACCGGGCCGGGCCCCACATGATAAGCAAACGGCAGCGCGCCTTGCCATCCACGGGGCACATTCTGCCCCGCCAAGGCCTCCAGTATCGGGCGCGCATCCTTGTACGACAGCGGCGTCGTCGGTATCCGCGCCGAATTGCTGTTCGGCGCCCATGGATCACTCCGCTTGCTCGCCGGCAAGTCCATTGTCGAAGCTATTCCCGGAGTGGTTGCATCCCCCGAATAGCGGAACATCTCCTGCACCGACCCGCGCTGCACCGCCGAAGCCGGACGCCACGGTCCTTTGGGATACATATCCCCCCTGAAATACCCATCGTCATAGGGATCGGAATAGATGATCACGCCCGCGCATCCGTATTGGTTTGCCACATAACTCTTTACACCGCGGAAGTTCTCCCCATAACGTACCACCGCGATCTTGCCCTTCATGTCAACGCCCATCGCCTTCAGCTTCTTGAAATCTTCCAGGCGCCCGTAGTTCACATAAATTGCCTGCGCGGTCACATCACCCGATGGAGAGCTGGAGTTATAAGCCATCACCACGTTCGGATTATCCTGAAAAGGATCACCCTCTACGTGCTCCGCCGTCGGTCCGCGCGAGATAACCTTCCCATCCGGCCCGATCACCTCAACAATGATCTGTTTTGGGATGTTCATCCAAATGCTGTACTCCGATATCTTGGTATCGAGCCCCGCCTCGCGATACTTCTGGGCAACATACAGCGCCGTCTGATGGTCTGCCTCAGTCGAAGCCAAGTGCGGTACCTTGGTCAGGGTCTGCATGTGTTGCCGTGCCAGCGCCGGATCCGGCACCTGCATCAACTTTTTCTCCCACTGCTGCTCTGGAGAAAAATCTCGATATCCAAACACCGAGCTCGTGCCCGTTGCAGCGCTCTGCGCCAATGCCTCCCCGCTCACGCCCGCCGCGAGCGCCAGCGAAATACAAAATGACAAACGTAATCTTTGCAAGACCACTCCTTTTAGCTAGACTGCGATTTTCGCCCGAAACCCTCAAGCAAAACAGATTACCACCTCCTCGCGCTCGATTACGATCCGGCGCTGTTGGGAGTGGCAATAGAGCCATCCTATCTATACTTGCCCTTCGCCCGTACCCCGCATACCATTCCCTTGACGGAGCGAAACATGAAAATCATCGCCTTTGCCCTCTTCTCTCTCGCGCTATTCGCCGCAACCGCCCGCGCCCAAAACGCGAGCTCGAAGTCCGTTCTCATTGGCGTCTTCGAGGGCACGCTGCCCTGCGCGGACTGCGAAGGGATAGATACCCGCCTCGCGCTCTATGCCAAGGGACCTTTCGACAATGCAGACGCAACCTACCGACTTACTCTCACCTATATGGGACGGAAATCGCATTTTACCCAAACCGGCGCCTGGACCATTCTGCGCGGCATGCCCGGCAATCCTGACGCAACCCTCTACCAACTCGATCCCGGTAAGCCCAACGCCGCGAGTTATCTTCGGGTCGGCGAGGACGAATTAAAGCAACTCGATCACCATCAGCACATTATTGACTCCAAACTCAACTTTTCTTTGCATCGAGTGCCCGCGGGTAGACAATCTTCCAATACCGGTCTCGCCAACCCCGCTTCCGTAAATTGCGCTAAACAAGGCGGCAAACTCGATATACGCAACAACTCAAGCGGAGGCGAATACGGCATGTGCATGTTCCCGAACGGAAAACAGTGCGAAGAGTGGGCGCTATTCCGCAAACAATGCTCCGCCACCTAACGCGTCCTTGTAAAATTGGGCTATCGGAGCCCCTTGCTGCCTCCACACCCGACTACGCGGCCTACCGAAGCCGCACCCGTAAATACCGAATTTCGCGGCAAGGTATCGCCCTCTGCCATAACTGCGGAAAACGCCCTGGTCGGGCCACGGAACTCCCCTCGAAGGACTCGACCATGACCACCTCGCCCATACCGGGCCCGCCCTCATCCGCGCCTTGCAGCATCCCGACTTCCGCAACTTCTGGATGGGCAATTTCCTCTCCAACACCGGCACCTGGATGCAAAACGTCGCCGAGGGCTGGCTCGCCCTGCAACTCTCCAACTCTCCCTTTTCGCTGGCTCATGGTCGCCAATGTCAACACCGCCCTGCAGCACCGCTCCTCTGACGCGCTGCGTGGACGCGTCATGTCCATCTACGCCACTGCGTTCCTCGGACTCGTCCCCCTCGGCAGCCTCTTCCCCGGCGCTGTGGGAAACGTTCTCCACCCGCCCTATGTCATCGCCGGAATGTCCATGCCGCAGGACACGAACCCACCCAAATAACTCTCAATAGAAGCAGTTGGCCGGTCATTTCTTCAGCCCCGCCGTCCAGTTGAGAATCACGGTAGGAGCCGCGGCCTTTGCTTCTCCCACGGTGGCGCCGATCAGGAAACGCTTTCCATCAGCGGTGACGTCGTATTGCGCCGGATTGATCAAAATGTCCAACATTCTAGTTTTAAAGAGGGCCTTGGGCGTCTCGTATTCAAATTCATTGCCGCGACTTTTCACCGGGACCGACATCATTTGGCCGTCGAGGGCAACGTAAAAGAGCTCCTGCCCGTCACCGCGCCAACGGGGATAAACGCCGCCATTGCTGGATATCCGCTTCTTGTCATTGCCTACTTTGCCGTCGGCAGTGAAGGACCGGACATAGATATCAGGAGTTCCCGACTCGTCGGAAACGTAGGCAAGCCACCGCCCATCGCGGGAGATTACCGGTTCGTCTTCTTCGAATGCCGAATCGAGCAGCGGATAAGTGCGGCGATCGTTGGATCGGGGCCCTGATAGGGCGAGTACCCAGACATCAAACCGAGTCTTGGCTCCGCGGCGCAGGTAGAGCAAGGAGCGCCCGTCGGGAGATATTTCCTGAGGAAAAAAATGGCCCGGCAACAGCGATTCCGCCTCGCCGGTAGCATTCGCGGACTTCTGTAATATCCCGGACTTCCCATCCGAGGCGCCGTCGAACACAATCCCTCTCCCATCGGCAGACCAAACGGGAAACTGGGTGAATGCGGAGGTCAACCGAATCTCGGTATTGCGCGCGAGGTCGGCGACCCAGAGATTGTTGCCTCGCCTGAAAACCACCCGCTTGCCGTCCGGTGAAAGCCGCGGCTCGAAGGAAGTGGCGACCAGCGCCGGGTCGCCCACGGCACCGAGCTCTTTTCCGTTGCGGTCGAACCAGATCAACTGGGCAGCGCGCTCCCAGTTGCCTTGCCAGGTAATCGTCCCGGTGCCGGACGCGGAAAAAAGGCCATGCGGGCGGGGATTTGCGGGCGGGCGGGCGGCGATGGGCACGGCATCGCCCTTCAATTGCAGACTTCCCAGATCGAGGGCTTGCGCCATGAGCACATCATTGCGCACCAACAAAATCCAATTCGGCGGCGCAAAGCCAACGTCTGAACCGTCCGGCAGCAATTGTTTTTGCTCTGCCGAATCCAGTGTCCCCACCCAAATCCCCCTGCCGCCGATGTAGCGGCTGGTTCGGTACAAGAAGTGTTTGCCATCCGACAGAAAGTTGGGACTCGCCTGTTCCAAATCTCCCTCAGATTCGGTTTTTCCGGCCCGCCTGGGTTCCCCTCCGGTCGCTGGCACCTGCGACAGCAAAGCGCCGTAGTCAGGGCCGAAGACGATCACTCCGTTACGGCTCCACGAGCCCCCGACCAGCCGCGCGGCATCGCAGAGCACCTGTGAGCTGCCGCCCCCGAGGTCCACCCGCTTCAGCTTACCGTGGGAGCCGAAGGCGACCGAGCGGCTATCCGGCGACCAGAATGGCAGGATCGGGTCCTCGGTGCCGGGCAGCGGTTGAACTTCCATAGAGTCCAGCGAACGTACCCAGAGCTGCCGTTTGCCGTCTTCCGACGCAGCCGAAAAGACGATCTTTTGTCCGTCGGGAGAGATCACCACCCAGTCAGGCCGGCTATCGTTCAATTTCAGGTTCGGCGGGGGAACCAGTGAGAGTCGCACCGAGCGAGTTTCAGGCAGCTCGTTACTGAAGTGCATTCCCACCAGAGCGAGCATCGCTACCAGCGCGGCCACGGCCCAGGGAAGGGCCGCACGCACGCGGCTGCGCACGGGCGTAGCTGCTACAACCCCGATAATGCCAGGTTTTTCCGCACCGGCATTTTCTAATTCGAGTCCAGCGTCGCCCATATCGCGCAGACGCATACGCGGATCTTTCTGCAACGCCCGGTGCAGCAGGCGGCGGACCGAATCGGGAGTGTCCGGCGGCAGATCGCTCCATTCCGGTTCGCGGGTCAGCACGCAAGCGAGAATGTCAGTCACGGTTTCTCCGCCGAAGAGATGCTTGCCGGTGAGCATCTCGTAAAGCACCACGCCGAAGGACCAGACATCGGCGCGTTTATCCACCGTTTTTCCCCGGGCCTGCTCCGGCGCCATGTAGGCGGCGGTGCCAAGCACCACGCCTGCCACGGTTTGAGAGTAAGCAGTAAAGGTAGGCGAATTCGCCAGACTTGACCCCGAGCCGGAAGCTGAGTCTCCCGCCATGGCCTTGGCAAGACCGAAGTCGAGCACCTTCACCTTGCCATCATCGTCAGGGCCGACTTTGATATTGGCGGGCTTGAGGTCGCGATGGACGATGCCCTTCTCATGCGCTGCTTCCAAAGCCGCCGCAATCTGCCGCGCAAACGTTATCGCCTCGGCAACCGGAATCGGCCCGCGCTTCAGGTGCTCGGAGAGGTCTTCCCCCTCCACCAGTTCGAGCACTAGAAACATCTGGCCCTCAGCCTCCTCCAGGCCATATATCGCCGCGATGTTGGGATGATTGAGGGAGGCGAGTAGTTGGGCCTCCCTCCTGAATTTGGCGAGACGGTCGGGATCGCGCGCGACATCGGCAGGCAACACCTTGATGGCGACATCGCGCCTGAGCTTGGCATCGTGGGCGCGGTACACCTCGCCCATGCCGCCCGCCCCGAGCAGAGATTGGATCTCATACGGCCCGAGTTTCGCGCCTGCAACCAGAGACATTGTGCGCCAATTATAGTCGTGGGCGCCATTTCAGCAATCGGGCCATTTTCAGCGGACCCTGCGGCGTATCATCCTGAGCGAGCGAAGCGAGTCGAAGGACCTGTGTTCCGCCGGGAAACGCAAGATGCTTCGCTGCGCTCAGCATGACAATCGCGTTTGATGACAAGAAAATAGTTGTCAGACAGACTCTTCAGTCCTGGGCCGTCTCCCTTGCATACTCTACGCCGCCATCGTCTTCTTATACTCATCAAACCTATCCAGAAAACGATCAATCTCCGCCCTCTGCAAGTAATACGGCGTTGACAGCCGAATCTTGTTCGGCGCTCCGCCGCGAATTCTTATGCGATGCGTCTTCCACATCCATTGTTCGAGGTCCGGCATCTTCACCGGAGGGACGTTCACCGTCACTATCGCCCGCCGCATCTCGGGATCTGCCGAAGTCCACGGCTCCGCGCCCCGCGCCATCATCTGCTGCAAAATATAGTCGGCAAGTTCTCTCCCGCGCTTCTCGATGCGCTCAGCTCCGATCTGGTTTGTGAAATCGATAGACGCCACCATGCCCGCCACGATCGGGATATTCGATGATCCGTATTGCTGAAAGCGCGCCGCCCGCGATTTCTTATCGTCCCATCCTGAGGTCGTGGTGTTCGACCACATTCGGTCGATCAGCGCATCGCGCACGAATAGAAACCCGCTCCCCTTTGGCGCCATCAGCCATTTATGCGGACTCGATCCATACATATCGCAACCAATCGCCTTAACATCAATCGGCATCATGCCCGCCACCTGCGCCCCATCCACCATGGAGACGATGCCCTTGGTGCGCGCTAGTGAGCATATCTCTTTCACCGGAAGCAC